>CAYZMI010000012.1:38097-45257 GCA_964479475.1 uncultured Rhodospirillaceae bacterium
CTCGGCCATGTCCAGGCGCAACGGTATTTGCACCCAACACACTACCGCTCGCGGTATGGCGAGCTTGCTAAATGGCTTACAAAGTATGCAGATCATCCGGAAGCTAAGCGCATTTACAAGTTAGCTATACGCCGCAAACCGAAGCGCGCACGCTATCCTAACAGACCGCAAACGGCTCCACCGGTCTATCATGGTGAAAGCGGTAACGGTGGATACGAACCCGCCCTTCTCCACGGTTTGCGCTTCACGCAGCGAACCAAAGCCATTCATCGGCACATAAAGGGGCTAGTGCGTCGCGAACGACTGAGTGCCGCCGAATATTATTTGAAGCGATACTCGCGACGTTTACGCCAAACTCATCGTGACATTGCGCGATCACGAATTGCCATGGGATGGTTTTTTTATGGTAACGATAAAAAAGCCTTCGCCTTAGCGAACGCGGTAGCTCGACGGTCAGGCAAACGTGTACCTTTCGCCCATTGGTATGCGGGTCTATCTGCTTACCGGATGGGTCGACCCCACGACGCAGTTAGCCATTTTGAAAAAATGGCACAGATCACTCGGCTTTCGGGCTGGCATCGCGCTGCCGCTGCCTTTTGGGCCGCCCGCGCAAATCTAGTAGCGCGAAAGCCTGCGCGGGTTAGCCAATGGCTAAACAAAGCTGCAGAATATCCACGCACATTTTATGGAATTATTGGACGACGCCTGCTTGGTAAAAAATCACCATTCCGATGGCATGAACCGATCCTACAAAATCAGGGCGAAATTCCCATATCATTTTCCAACCCACACGCAAAACGAGCTCTGGCCTTAATTCAAGTTGGACAGCACCATCGTGCGGAAAGCGAATTGAGACAACTCGCGCGGAAAGGCGATATCGCCACAAAATTAGCATTGGTAGCCATCGCAGATACCGTAGGTTTGCCTGCCCTTTCGTTACGAGCCGCAGCTGCAGTGGAAGGTATCAGCGGACGACGTATAGCGCGCGGTCTTTATCCTCTACCCCGCTGGATGCCCAAAGGCGGATTTATTGTTGACCAAGCATTGGTGTTTGCAGTGATGCGCCAGGAATCAGGATTTTACGCGCGGGCTCGCAGCTACGCCGGTGCGCGTGGCCTAATGCAACTCATGCCCGCAACCGCGGGATACATGGCGAAACGCCGCTTTCGCGGGCGTTCGCGCAACATGTTGTATGACCCTTTCCTGAATATTAGCTTGGGTCAAAAATACATTCGCTACCTTATTGATCATGATGGGGTAGAGGGTAATCTCTTTATGGTGGCCGCCGCTTATAATGGCGGGCCAGGCAATCTTGCCAAATGGAAAAAGCGGGTCTTACGAATCTCTAAAGATCCATTGATGTTTATTGAGAGCATTCCCGCATCAGAAACCCGTGACTTCATCGAGCGCGTTTTGTCAAATCTTTGGATGTACCGCGAGCGACTGGGCCAGCCAACTCCGTCTCTCGACGCGCTGGCAGCAGGGGACCTACCAGTTTATAAAGCACTAGACTAATCTCAATTGGCGGACGCTAATGATGCCGAGAATTGACAACTCAATCGCTTTTTCTCCTGTTCAGATTGCCGTCTTAACAGTTTCCGATACCCGCACCAAGGAAACCGACAAGTCAGGTGCACTTTTAGTGGAATGTCTAACCAAGGCTGGGCACAAGTTGGTAGAGAAAGCCATCGTTAAGGACGTAAAATCGGATATCCTCGCTAAACTTAGGGATTGGATTGACAGTCCAGATGTCGAGGTGGTTCTGGCCACAGGTGGCACCGGCGTGACGGGTAGGGACGTCACGCCAGAGGCATTCTTTGAAGTTTATGAAAAAGAAATACCCGGCTTCGGGGAACTTTTTCGCATGCTAAGCTATGAGACTATCTCCACCTCCACAATTCAGTCACGCGCTACCGCTGGCGTCGCGGGAGGCACATATTTGTTTGCTTTGCCGGGTTCCACAGGGGCTTGTCGCGAAGCTTGGGATGGAATTCTGGAAGCACAGCTCGACATCCGCCATAAACCTTGCAATTTCGCGGAACTACTACCCCGGTTGCAGGAGCGCTGAATAGCACAACTATTTTCCGTTCAATCCACTCCAGACCAAATCATGTGGAACTTGTAATTGGATTCCGCGGTGACTGAAAATCCGAGCCGTCGGTATATTAAATGCGCGCAATTATTTTTCATCACCTCGAGCAATATGGGCACACGTTCCGCCCGAGCCCGCGACATGGCACACTTAAATTAATTGGGTACCAATGCCTAGATGTTGAAAATGCGATCCAATATGAATTTGACATAGTGGGAGCGAGTGGGTCTCTGTACGCAAATAAAACCAACCTATGGGGTTCCCAGCCAATAAAATTAGGGATGAATTAGCACTTTCAATATTTTCTTCTATTACCCGCCGCTGATTAATATCGTGCCATTGCATGACTTCTTCGATAATTGGCTTCATCAACTCTCGATAAAGTAACCAGACGAAATCTGTATGTTCGAGACCAGCAAGCTTGATTGAAAATGGAGGTGGTGAATTCGGCATTAAGGTTTCAAATTATCAGAGCGCACCTGCCATCTTGCATAATCTTCTGCGTCGTCAACGTCTTCGAGTTCTTCCAGCAGTGTCACCCGGTGGTCAGCCACGTTTGCGAGTGTATCCGCAAGGGCGTGGCAACTCGACCAACGCACATTTTTAAACAATCCCGACACCAATTTCGAATCTCGCACCCCAACAAGCCAATAACCGCCATCACGTGCCGGTCCAAAAGTTAAGCTAGCTTCTAACAATTCCGCAAAGGCATGCTTAATCTGACATTCAGACAGATCAGGAATATCGCTGCCCACAAGCGCCACAGGCCTGTTTGGGAAACGGCCAATGGCGCGAACCATGCGTTCACCTAAATTACCCAAACCCTGCGGGAAACGTTTGAATTTGCTTGGCCAGTAGTCGCCATCTTTCGCCGCGTCGTCCGGTGTCACCGCAAGATGCGTGTCCCAATCGGAATGTCCGCCAATCCGTCTCAATATATTTCTAGTGGTTGCCACATAAAATTCCAGCGCTGCCGCATCACCAATGCTCTGCGCCAGACGTTGTTTAACAGCACCGAGCCGGGGAGCCCGCAAAAACACGATGACTGTAGGACGGCCCATCACGCTTTCCGTCCATAGAATCGCGCGATGGAGGCAGGAGGAATACCGAAATAATACAGTGCCAGGCAAATTAGATTATGCGTTGAGCGTCGTAAATAACCGGATTTTCGGAACTTGGCTGCGGAAGTGACCACCTTTGTTTCAAGAATGCTTAATCGGTCCCGACCGATACGGCGGACAATGTCCACATCCTCGAATAAGGGTATGGGCTTGTACCCATCTATTGCATCATAAAATGATCGCGATATTAGAAGTCCTTGATCACCGTAGGGCAGCGAGAGTTGGCGAGACCGCCAAGCCACCAAAGCTTCAAGACGCCGGGCAGCTAAAGTACTATCATCAAGCGCAAAGCTAAATGTAGCGGCACACTGCCGACTTTCAGACGCGATTATAAACGCTTGAACCTCTTCCACCCAGCCAGGTTGAAGCACCGTATCAGCATGCAAAAAGAGTAACCATTCACGATTCGCCGCGTCGGCTCCTGCAACTAATTGCTGACCCCTGCCCTTCTCGGCAATCAATACTTTTGCGCCCATCCGATCGGCTAAGGTTCGAGTGTTGTCTTCCGAACCACAATCGACCACGAGGTGCTCGGCGACTAAATCTGGGGCGTGGGCAGCTTGAAGGGTCGCTTGTAGGTAGTGGGCAGCATTAAGTGTTGGCACGATGACACTCAATAAAGACACGTAAATTTCTCCGCCAAACGTTCTGTAGGCACCATCATCGTTGGATTTATTACACGACAGAATTTTTTGCACTGACCCATAAATGTTCTGGTTTTGTTCTTTATTTTAAGTTATGATTTTTTATCATGAAATTATTGCCAGATACACCCAGGAAAGGTCGCGGTGCAGTTAGCAACCGAACTAATCGGTATGAACGTTACACCGAGCATAGGGTGGATGATGGGTGGTTAATCGGCGATGACCCACCGCCATTGCGCACCACGCTAATTCGCGATGCCAGCAAGACGATCATTGCCCGCAATTCGTCACCGGATGTTCCGTTTGACCGATCCATCAACCCATATCGAGGCTGCGAACATGGCTGCATTTATTGTTTTGCCCGTCCCACTCACGCCTTCCTTGGTCTCTCGCCTGGGCTCGATTTTGAAAGCCAGATCATCTATAAGGCAGACGCGGCGATGCTCCTAAAAAAAGAACTTGGTCGACCTAATTATGAATGCTCCGTTCTGGCCATGGGTACAAACACTGACCCGTACCAGCCCGCGGAAAAATCTCTACGCTTAACCAGATCCATACTTGAAGTTCTGTCGGAATTTAACCACCCCGTGGCAATCGTAACTAAATCTGCACTGGTAATACGAGACTTGGATATTTTGGGCTCTATGGCCAAAAGGGGACTTGCCCAAGTCTGCTTGTCGGTGACAACAATGGACCGGCGACTCGCCAACAAACTAGAGCCACGCGCCACTACTCCGGACAAACGCGTGGAGACACTCAGAAGTCTTGCGGCGGCGGGCATACCCACCGGAATTATGGCGGCCCCCATGATCCCTGCTTTAAACGACCAGGAGTTGGAAGAAATACTTACCGTTGGACGCAAAGCGGGGGCACAATTCGCATCATATATCTTGCTCCGGTTGCCACTTGAGATAAAAGACTTATTCACGGATTGGCTCAAAACACACTTCCCGCAAAAGGCACAGCACGTTATGAATCTGATTCATTCGACGAGAAGCGGCAAAGCCTACGATTCCACTTTTGGTTCGCGGATGACAGGGACCGGCCAGTATGCTGCCTTGCTTGAGAAGCGCTTTGAGGTTGCCAGCCGGCGCCTTGGCTACGACCAGGTGGAGCGGTTGGAACTTAATACCAACAAATTTATGCCCCCACTAGCGCGCGATGGGCAACTTGCACTATTTTAATTACGAATAGCCTCAGTAGTTGACATGTGTATCAATGGAACGCATCAGCATTTCTAACTCTTCAATGATCTGACTGGGCTTTACTTTAACTTGCTCACAGTGGTTACCGACCGAATTTGAATGTGCTTTAACTATCTGCCTGAAAGGCGATAGGCGTCGCCAAATGTGTCAATCAACGATAATTTATAGCCGGTTTGGCGTGTTTCACCTCCTAAAGAAATGTTATACAAGAGGGTCAATCAGGTGGACGAAATTATTTCCAGAATGGATGGATGAGAATTGGCATATCTCCACTGCTAGATACCAATGTGATCCAAGAACCAAATTAAAGCCTAAATCAGATGCCTGACCTGCACCTCGAAATACAGGCAGGCGGTATCGTCGCGGGCATTGATGAAGTTGGGCGAGGCCCATGGGCCGGACCGGTGGTTGCCGCCGCCGTGATCCTCGACCAAGACCGATTACCGGACCATTTATTGTCGTCCATCGACGATTCGAAAAAATTGACGGCAGCCAAGCGCGAACGTTTGGCACAGCAATTACCCCATGTAGCCCGTATCGGGCTCGGCGCAGCTGCGGTAGCGGAAATCGCTTCGCTGAATATTCTGGATGCCACCTTGCTCGCTATGGCCCGCGCGGTTGACGCGTTAGGTAATCCACCAGATTTCGCGCTGGTCGACGGCAACCAACTACCAACCCTTCCATGCGCATCGCGAGCGGTGATCAAAGGCGATAGCGTTTCTCTCTCCATTGCCGCCGCCTCGATCGTCGCAAAAGTTACCCGTGATCGACTCATGGCACGGCTTGGCGCACGCTATCCGGGTTTCGGCTGGGAACGGAATGCCGGCTACGGCACGAAGGAGCATCAGGAAGCACTTAAACGCCTGGGAGTCACACCGCATCACAGGGTGTCATTTGCACCCATTGTCAAGATGTTGAGTCATAGTTGAATTAAGACTCAAGATATTGCTCCTAACTAATTGAATCCACATATTTTTCTTGACGCATTCCCATCGTTGACTCAATGTCGCTAGATGATCGATGTAAATACCTGCCCACGCAATCAAATTCTGAAGGGTGACTGTATCGACAAGATGAATTCGTTCGCCACAGGTAGCGTCGATATGATTTTTGCCGACCCGCCCTACAATCTCCAGCTCTCGGGTGAACTGCACCGTCCCAACAACACCCGGGTAAACGGGGTTGAAGAAGATTGGGACAAATTTGCGAGCTTCGCCGACTACGATACCTTTACCCGTAATTGGCTTTCCGCAGCGCAAAGGCTGCTCAAAGATACTGGTTCCCTGTGGGTGATCGGTAGCTATCATAATATATTTCGCGTCGGCTCTGTATTGCAAGATTTGGGTTTTTGGATCCTCAACGACATTATCTGGCGTAAAACTAACCCAATGCCGAACTTTCGTGGCAAGCGCTTTACTAATGCCCACGAAACCTTAATTTGGTGTACCAAAAGCGAGGATGCAAAGCCGGTATTCAACTACCAAGCGATGAAAGCCCTGAATGACGGCATACAGATGCGTAGCGACTGGTTGTTTTCTATATGTGGTGGTTCCGAACGACTTAAGATCGATGGGCGTAAGGCCCACCCGACCCAAAAGCCAGAAGCGTTGCTCCATCGTGTTTTGCTCGCCGCAACTAATCCTGGGGACGTAGTGCTCGATCCATTTTTCGGTAGTGGAACGACGGGCGCAGTAGCCAAAAAGCTCGGCCGGGATTGGATCGGCATCGAGCGCAATTCAAATTACATCGATATCGCGCAGCGGCGGATTGACGCTATTCCAGAAATCAAAGCCGACATTAGTATGCTGACAACGCCGAATAAACAAACTCAACCGCGTGTTCCGTTTGGCAGTGTGATTGAGGAAGGCCTGTTGAATGCGGGGGATGAATTATTCGATATCCGAAAACGGGTAGTTGCAAAAGTGAACGCCGATGGGAGTATCACTACGAAGGGAGATCGTGGTTCGATCCATCAGATAGCTGCCCGAGTTCAAAATGCACCGGCATGTAACGGTTGGACATTCTGGCATTATGAAACAAAGGGTAAATTTCAGCCAATAGACGATCTACGCGAACGCATCCGCCGGCAAATGGCAGA
>CAYZMI010000013.1:0-14641 GCA_964479475.1 uncultured Rhodospirillaceae bacterium
AGGCCACACCCGCCGCGCTCAGGTCGGTGACCATGACCGCAATATGATCTAGTTCTTTGATACCGGTCACAACATCCTCGCTGTCACGCGTTGGCCATACCAAGCCCGAAGATGCGATCCGCGGTGCGCCAGAGAATGTCCTCTCGCTCGTCATCGGTCAGTTTGGCCGCCTTTAAAACATTCATACGAATATCGTAAAGCGGCGCCGGATCACTGAGCCAACGCCAAGTAGCTGACCAGTCGGAACCAAACATAATACGGTGAGATCCGATGGCATCACAGGCGGCGCGCAAATGTTCCGGGCTTGTTCCCACAACGTCGAAATAAACATTCGAGTTACGCATGGCAACAGTGAGAGACGGCTCGAAATAGGTGACCAAACTGCGGCCCATTTTAGTAAGAATTACCGGCACATCCGGATAATGTGCTGCCACCTCATCTGCCCAAATAGGATTACCGTAGAAGAGACCACCAGGAAATTGCGACCACGCAGTAGGGAACTGCACTGGAGCCTTGTAACGGTTGAGCGTATCCATAATGGGTCTCAGATCGCGCTCGATCTGTTCTGGATTGACCGAGGTAGTAAAGGCACGGACGAAAGTCTCTCCCATACCCTTCATGCCCAGCTCCTCGATGCAGTAGCTGATGTGATCGGGGGCGGCCTCGCGCACTGGCGTAGGATCTTCGAGATACTCGTAACTCGCCTCTTGATCATGCCCCAGACGCATCAAGCCCCAAAACCGATCGGGGTGTTTTTTTACAACTTCGGCCACTTGGTCGTTGTTCACATTTCCTGCGCGCGCCTGAACCAACGCCTTGTCGATCCCGTGTCGATCCATATGGACGATCAAATCATCGGAGATATCAATTGGTTCGTCAGTCAGCGTTCCCGCATAGAGCTCCGGATGTCGGGTGCGGAACGCGATGGCGTCCTCAGTGCGGCGTATTTCGCGCTCCAACTTTTGCAAGGACGGAAATCCATATACATGCACATGGGTATCAATGATCATAGGTTTACCTTTCTGCCAGTGATTAGCCATGGTAGCAGCGGCCTGCACGGCTGGGTAGCCGCTCAGGTTTATTGTCGCTTTGGCGGACGACCGTTATGCTGAAACTTAAGCCAGCTAGGACACTCACCCATGACACTCAGTTTTCGCAGCATGATTGAAGATCTGCGCAACGCCGGCCAGGTCGAAGATATTGAGAAAGCGGTAGATATTCGCCAGGTCGCCGCCTTAGTAGACAAATCGGACAAGGCTTTAATCTTTCACAATGTTTCTGATTACGATATTCCAATTGTGTCGGGGATCGCCACGGCGAGAGAACGGATCGGCGCGGCCTTCGGCTGCGATTACCAGGAAGTTTATAAACACATCGATACAGGACTAAGCCACCCGATTGATCCCGTGGAAGTAAATTCAGGGCCGGCGCGCGAAGTTATTCTGCGCGGCTCAGACGTGGATCTTTTCGAGCTGCCAGTGCCGACGTTCTCAATCCATGACGGCGGACCGATGATTACCGCTGGTGTAACCATCGCACGTAGCGAGGATGATGATTTGAACGCAGGGATTTACCGATTTTTGGTGCGTGAAAAGAATCTTACAGGCATCGATATCGTGACCCCTAATGATTTGCAAAAACTTGCATTGGCCGCATTTCGGAAAAACAAACCACTCCCGATATCGATCAATTTGGGTACCCATTTGGCGGTGAATATGGCGGCAAATTATCGCGCGCCGCTTGGACAAAACGAAATCTCCATTGCAGGTGGTATTGCGGGTGAAGCTATTCGTCTTACCCCTTGCGATACAGTTGATGTCCCATGTATAGCGGACGCCGAAATCGTGCTTGAGGCAGAAATCCTGCCCACCGGATGGACTAAGCCAGAAGGAAGATTCGGCGAATTCACCCGGCTGATGGGGGGGCTTCACTGGAATCCCCATGTACGCGTCACTGGTATTTCAAGGCGCCAAGACGCCATGTACTACGCTCTGCATATGCCTTGGGAGGTGATTTTGCCAGGCGCACCCAATCGGGAAGCTGCAGTGCGCCGAGCATTTAAGATAGCCAATCTAGATTTGGTCGACGTTAACATGACGCCGGGTGGCTCATGCTATTTCCATGCAATTGTCTCTATTCGAAAACGACCGGGAGACGCCAAACATGCGATCATGGCTACATTGGTCGCGTCTGACATCAAACACGTGGTGGTAGTGGATGAAGATATCGACGTATTCAATGGAGCCGATGTGGAATGGGCGATTGCCACGCGCGTTCAGGCGGACCGCGACGTCGTCACTGTGCCCGATTTACGAGCCAAGCCCCTCGACCCCAGCCTTCGGATTACGCCAGGTATCACGCCGGTGACCGCGAAAATGGGTATAGATGCGACAATACCAGACGATTTACCACGAGAAAGGTTCGAACGAATAGAATATGCCTATTCCGACGCGCTCAATTTATCGGACTTTATAGGCAAGGCTAATGGTGAATTATCACCGGAAAGAGGACCCGTTGACATCCCCGATTTGGCGGTTCGTATCAGGGACTTGCTGTCAGATGAAGCCATTTACTTTGCAGAGCTCACCGAACGGTTCGAGGCGGAAGGGTTCAAGGCAGTGACGCGAGCGCTAGGCGAATTGCATGCGAGCGGAGAGCTGTGGCAGGACCCGCAAGGACGGCTATGTCTTGCCGGGTCCAAGTTCGCAGCTGAGCCGCCACCGTCTATTTGACTTGTCATCACGGGTTGCCCGCGCCGGACACTGACCGTAAGTTGCCCTAATAACAGGACCTGAGGAGCGAGGAGCGTGGCAAATAAAGATTTAAGAGACTGGATCAGCGAGTTGAACGATGCAGGCCAGTTGCAGACCATCTCCGGTGCGGACCGCGAAGAAGAAATCGGTGCCATCGTCGATATCTATATGCGGAAGATGACTAATCCTGCGGTTATGTTTGACGACATACCCGGCTATCCAAAAGGGCACAGAGTGATCGCCAATATCCTCACGTCGGTGCCGCGTATCAACATCGCACTGAGCGAGCCGATCGATAAATCTGAAGTGGATCTGGTGGATTACTGGCGCAAATACATGAAGGACCAGCCATCGCATGCGCCAGTCGAGGTCAATGGCGGACCACTATTGGATAATGTGTTCGAAGGGAAAGACGTCGACATCACAACCATCCCGACACCTAGATGGCACGAGCTTGACGGCGGATATTTTATTGGCACTGCGTGCATGGTCGTAATGAAGGATCCCGACACAGGTTGGATTAATTACGGCGCCTATCGAATCCAAGCACACGAGCCAGGTGTCGCCTCTGTCATGACGTCGAAAGGCAAGCACGGCGACATAATCCGTAACAAATGGCACGAACGTGGCGAGCCTTGTCCCATTGCGGTCGTCGCAGGCATGCATCCAGCGCTGTTCATGGTAGCAGGCCTGGAAATGCCCTACGGGAAGAATGAATATGATTGTGCAGGCGGATTACTGGGTGAAGGGGTGGAGATCATTAATATGCCCAAAACCGGACTTCCAGTGCCGGCCAATGCAGAGATAGCATTCGAGGGCTTCATTCACCCGGACGACCGCATCGACGAAGGCCCGCTGGGCGAATGGACCGGTTATTACGCGGGTGGTGCCACTACCCAGCCCGCAATCCGAATTGAAACATTTATGCATCGCGACGACCCCATCCTAATGGGTGCGATCCCAGCGGTCCCACCCAACGATGACACCTTTTATCGGGGCACCTATCGTTGCGGCGCAGTATGGAACCAGCTCGAAGCTGCCGGGATTCCCGAAGTCAAAGGGGTTTGGGCGCACGAAGCAGGTGGCAGTCGTATGTGGCTAACCGTTTCTATCAAAACTATGTATGGAGGGCATTCCAAACAGGCGGGGCTAATCGCATCTCAATGCCATGCCGGCGCTTACGCAAACCGATGGGTTATTGTAGTGGACGACGACATTGATCCGGCGAATTTAAACGACGTGATTTGGTCTATGTGCACGCGCTGCGACCCCAAGGACGGGGTCGACGTACTTAATGGTTGCTGGAGCACCCATCTAGACCCGATGAGCTACAGCCACGAAGACCCTCGCAACTCCCGTGTTATCGTGGATGCTTGCAAGCCATACCGTCGCAAGGACACCTTTCCGGTGGTAGCACGAAACTCCAAGGAATTGGACGAGCGGGTATTCAAGAAGTTCGGCAACGTGCTACCGAGTGCCTAGATCGGTAACCTGATGTTTCTTAAGGATCGTTGGTATGTCGCTGGTTTTTCCAAAGAAATTACAGCTGCACCATTAGGTCGGACATTGCTGGGAGAACCGTTGGTGCTTTACCGACAATCCGATGGGTCGCCGGTTGCTCTTGAAGACAGGTGTTGCCATCGGCAAGCTGCCTTATCGTTGGGCGATGTTGAAGGCAACAATCTGCGCTGTGGCTATCATGGCCTCCTCTTTGATCCATCGGGTACCTGCATAGAGGTACCGAGCCAGAAAAAAATACCACCCGGAGCCCATGTTAAACATTACCCGGCAACAGAAAGGCAGGGTTTCGTATTCATCTGGATGGGCGATGAAAGGACAGCAGACAAGATTACGCCATATGATCACCCTTACTTGTCTCGAGAGGGTTGGCGTACACAAAACGCTCAGTTTTATGCTAATTGCAATTACAGATTGCTCATCGACAATCTACTCGATGTGACACATTTGAGCTACGCACATAAATCCACGATTGGCGCATCGGGTGTCAGTAATACAGCGGAGGTTAATTACGAACGCGACGGCGAAAATGTGGTGATCGACCGCTGGATGATGGATATAGCCCCGGCCCCCACGCATGTACAGGCAACAGGCTACAATGCCAATGTTGATCGGTGGCAACGCATCGAATTCACACCACCTGGTTTTGTTTGGTTGAAGGTCGGCATCGCAAAGGCAGGTACAGGCGCGCGGGATGGAGACATGTCAGGCCTGTTGATGAACCGTAATACATTGCATGTGATAACGCCGGAAACCGAAACCACCAGTCACTATTTTTGGGTCAATGCAAACGAGGAGACGGTTACGCCAGATCAGGAGAAAGTAATTTACGAGCAATCTGTGACAGCATTCAACGAAGATCTCGTTATCCTGGAAGCTCAGCAACAACGATGGAACGAGGCAATTCCTACCATCGATTTGAGTGCCGACGCAGGCGTAATGCAAGCACGACGGTTGCTCGATAGTTTGCTCACTACGCAGTGAGTATACCCAGTTTATGCAACAGCATTAGGCCAACGGATGGCCAGAGATCAAATTATCAGACAGTGTTTGACGCAATAGATCGGTCAAGGGAGGTAACAATGTTCAATATTAATACCCGTTCGATAACCGGTGATGGTGGGCTACCTATTTTTCTCGCCGTTCCGGAAAATCTGCCGGGACCGGTGCCGGCCATTGTGCTGATGCACGAAAGATACGGATTTGTACAACACACCCAAGAATTAGCAGAGAGAATTGCTGGCGACGGCTTTGTTTGTATGGCCCCTGACTTTTTCTTCAAGCATCCGGACCAGGAAGCACTCCACGCGGGTGACGCACGTTATGACATGAACGATGACGAAGCTGCGGAACTTTTAGACACAGCCGTCGACCATTTAGAACAGATGGATGATGTCGCGGATGGATGTATAGCCATAATGGGCGTCTGCCAAACCGGCCGACACCCCTTAATTCTAGCAGGCCGAAGACATATCGGCGCAGCCCTTGTTTGGGTGGGTGCGGCCCAAGACCGCGAATGGGAGGTCAATGAGGTTTACCCCGAACCCTTGGAAGATGTGATTTCCCGAATTGAATGCCCGGTACTGGGTATATTTGGTGAAACCGACCACATGATCTCTCTCGATCATGTACGGCGGTTTCGCGATTGTTTCGAACGGCATCGCAAATCCTATTCGATCCATATTTATCAGGATGCACCACATGGCTGGCTGAACGACACCATGCCTGGTCGATATCGTCGGGCGCAGGCGGAAGCAGGATTGGCGTTGCAATACCAATTCTTGCAGGAGATATTTTCACCTGCTTACGATCGCGGGAGCGTACATTGGCGCTTCGAGTGCCATAGCAGTCATGACTACGATTTTACAAAAAACGTCCGCTTAGAATAAACACCTAGTTCCAAATCAAGATCTGTAAAAGATCATTAACGACATTGCCGCAAGCGCCGTCTGCGATTGCATCTTAACATTTAGGAAACTGACAGCTCTATTATGAGATTAGATGAAGCTTGGCACCCTGAATTCGCTTCGTAGACTCTAATGGCCCTAAAATTGTTGGGGGTGCCAATAATCCGCTGGCCTAACCGTTTTGGGATTGCCCCGATTTAGTCCGTGGCTGGATAATTGCTAACCGAATACCAGCGAAAACTAATATTGCGCCCGTAATATGGTACCAGTGAAGGGTTTCTCCTAAAATTAGGATGGCTAAACCGCCAGCGAATAGTGGGTAGAGGTTACCAAAATAGCTGGCACGTTCCCCACCGGCACGGAAAGTGCCCTCGTTCCACATCGTTGTACCTAAAACGCTGGCAAAGATGCCGACATAAAGCATGAAGAGAATACTTGTCGTATCGAATGGCATGGGACGAACGGTGATGGTTTCCCAAGCGTAAAGAGGGGCCATACAAAGCACTCCGATTATCGCCATCGCCGTCATGAAAGGCATAATATCGATAGTCTTGGGCTTCCAGCGTGCGATAAAGGCCTGAATCGACCAAAGGATGACAGCAATTAGCGCCCAGGCGTCCCCTTCTTGAACACGGATCGACATCAGGATCTCAAAATCACCCCGAACCACAATCATGGCAGCACCCCCTACAGAGAGAATGACGCCAATACCTTGGCGCGCTGTAATAGGACTACGCAAAAATATAAAACACAGGAGTAGGACGAGAACGGGCAAAATAGCCTGTATGAGCGTTGCCTGCAGCGCAGTGGTTTTTTGAAGTGCAATGTAAAACGTGCAGTTGTAGCCAACGATCGATACCAGGCAAAAGAGAATTAGAAACCGCCAATGGCGTGTAATTTCGCCCCGCTGGCGCCATGTTTGTCGTCCAAAAAAAGCCAGAAAAACTATCAACGCGACTATCCAACGCCAAAAATTCAGAGCAAGTGGAGGAATATCGGCATCCGTTGCCGCACGGCCGATAACCGCATTACCGGACCAAAATAAAACTCCCAAAACGAGGAGCGCATAACCTGAGTATACTCGACGGGGATTATCTGATCCCGACAAAGCCGACGGACCCCTTAGTCATCTAGACGCAGTGCCTAGATAGTGGCGCTCTGAAATACCCATCTAAACTATTTTTCCAGGACATTGCGAACGCATCCACTCTCGGCGCATTTAACAAGATGAGATTTTTCACTCGCACTCAAAAGACCTTGGCCTGCAACAGAAAAATATAGGCTAAATCAAAACAGGCAAGCTATCCATTCTCGTGCAGTGGTGTGCCCTCTATAGTGCAGCGGCGCAGTAGACGTTCTTCTTCCTCGGGAAAATATGTCCGGCCATGTGTCGAACAGCGATTGTCCCAAGCCACCACATCGCCAAGCTTCCATTCATGCTCGAAAACAAACTCTTCCTGTTCGATATGATCGTAGAGGTAATCGAGAATTTCTTCGCTTTCCTCGTAGGAAACGCCCTCAATCCTGCGGGTCATCAACCTGTCGACGAACAACGCCTTGCGCCCGGTTTCGGGATGAGTAATGCATACTGGATGAAACCAGTGAGGAGATTGGCTAATATCCTTGTTACTAATATCAACACGCGCGCGACGCTCATATTCGTGAATGTGGAGTGCCTTTTTGCCTGCTAGATTGTCTTTCATGTCCTGCGGCAACGCCTCATAGGCCTTGTAGGTGTTAGCAAAGCGAGTGTTACCACCCCATGACGGCAGCTTCACACCATAAAGGAAAGTGTATGAATAAGGACGTTCGGCGTAGCCTGAATCTATATGCAGCCACATCTCGCCATCACCGAAGGACCCGACGGGATTGCCGTCCTTCATGATATTAGTGACCAGCATGACGTTAGGATTATTCTGCAATACACCTTCACTGCGTTCCTTAAGCTCATCAGGTGGCTGTTTGCGCACACCTAACTCACCAAACCGGGTAGCGAAAGCGAGCTGTTCTTCTTCCGTAAAATCCTGATCTCGCCACACCAGCACAATATATTCGTTCCACAAACGGCGCAGCTCATCTATCACCTGCTGTGGTTGCGGTTGGCTCAAATCCAACCCGATGATTTCCGCGCCGCAAGCGTCCGACAGGGGATTAACGGTAAATCCGACCGGCATATCCATAGCAACATCCTCCTGTCGTTATTGTTCCATTTTTGGGGCCACAAGGGCAACAGGGTTGATTGCCAGACCCTAAATCACCAATTGGTTATACTTAACGTTCAATGCAGAAGTCGAGACGGTTTTGTATTTGATATAGTTAACGCGCCCTATCTTTTCTTTTTATCCTAGCGATCAGCTTGATTTATTGGTATTTCGACATTTCCACGATGTTATCGTTGAAAGCAAGGCAACCCATTTTGTCTGAGGAAAATCGAGGTTAACTAGTAGATGATTCGCCAAAACGAAAAAATTGCTTAATCTTTCGGACATTCGCCTAGGTGAGGAGAAATTACACTTAAATACTTTTAGATCGTGCACTCGAGTTCCTAGGTTTCAAACTCCCACAAACATAAATAAAGAGAGGTATATGTTTACTAAAATTATTTTACCCGTGGCGATGGGCACCGCAGTGTTTGTCGGAGCCATGACGCTATCACCGTCACTATCCGCCCAAACTTTTGTTTTCACCGCTATTCCGGACCAAGATGAGACACAACTTCGAAAACGATTTGGTAAGGTAGCGACATACTTATCAAAGTCCCTAAACGTTAAGGTCAAGTATGTGCCGGTTAAATCCTACGCTGCGGCGGTTACAGCATTTCGTAATAACCAGGTGCAACTTGCGTGGTTTGGTGGCTTGTCTGGCGTTCGTGCACGCGACCTTGTTAAAGGGTCCCGCGCTATTGCCCAGGGTAAGAAAGACCCTTTCTTCGAAACCTATTTTATTGCCCATAAAAGTACAGGGCTGAAGTTTTCCAAACAGTTTCCCAAGGATATTGCTGGCAGGACCTTTACCTTTGGTTCAAAGGGCTCGACCTCCGGTCGTTTGATGCCAGAATTTCATATCCGTAAGGCTTTTGGAAAAACGCCGAACAAAGTTTTTAAGCGCGTTGGTTTTAGCGGTAATCACTCGCGAACCATAGCTCTGGTGCAATCTGGCGCTTATGAAGTTGGTGCAACGAATTTTAAGGTTTGGAAGCGTGAGGTTAAAAGTGGGAAGGTCGATACAGAAAAGGTACGCCTAATATGGAAGACGCCCGGTTATCCCGATTATAATTGGACAATCCGCGGTGACGTAGACAAGAAGTTTGGACCGAACTTCTCCAAAAAAGTCAAAGGCGCACTGCTCTCGATGAGTGACCCTGAACTATTGAAATCGTTTCCGCGATCAAGTTTCATTTCTGCCAAGAATTCTGATTTCGCTCCTATTAAAGAGACAGCGAAGAAACTTGGTCTGATTGACTAAAGTCCCAATCTTTCAATGTCTTTACTAGAGATTCGTGAAGAGACCGTCGGCTATAATGGCACGACGGTCCTTCGCGAGCTCAATCTGACCATTGAAACGGGTGAGCGCATTGCACTTGTAGGTGAAAGCGGGTCCGGAAAAACGACCCTCTTAAACCTTATACATTCCCGGCTGGGAATATCCGCGGCGTTGGTACCGCAGGAGCTTGGGCTGGTTCAGGCACTTAGCGTTTTTCACAATGTGTATATGGGGCGGCTAAATCAGCGTTCGGCATGGAGGAACCTCCGAAACTTACTACTTCCCGTCAAAGAGGATGTTGGACTAGTCCTGCCAGTGCTTAAGACATTGCGGTTGGAAGATAAAATTCACAACAGTGTGGGCGAGTTGTCGGGTGGGCAGCAGCAGCGTACCGCCGTCGGACGAGCCCTCTTTCATACCGGTGATATTTTGATCGCTGACGAGCCGGTTTCTGCTGTAGACGAACATCAGGCGCGGGAAATCCTCAATGCCATAACCGCGAATAAGCGAACCGTTGTGCTGGCGATGCATGATCGAAAGCTAGCTATAGAATTCGCTGACAGATTAATCGGGATTAGAGACGGCCTAGTTGTGCTTGATGAATTAGCTTCTGGAATGAAACCTAGAGATCTCGACCAGCTGTATCTAACTACGGATAAATGACCTTGCGGGTAGATTCTTCGCCGCTAGCGCAAACTACAAAAATCTTTATTGGGATCGCTGTCGTTTGTCTCATCTTCTCCGACGTTGCGATCACCACGGTCGACCCCTGGCAGGAATTCAACCGTCTTTTAGTTGGGCTTCTTACACCAGATTTTTATGCCACTGACAGTGTAGCTGAAGCAATTGCTTATACGCTGGCCTTTGCCTTTCTTGGCGTTGCACTGGCGAACGTAATGGGTTTGATTTTAGCGCTGCTTTTTGGTAGCCGGGTTGTGCGAACCGGGTGCGCTGTTGTCCGTGCGGTCCATGAATTATTCTGGGCTCTTATTTTTTTACAAATGTTTGGATTGTCGCCGCTAACAGGTGTCTTAGCCATTGCTATTCCTTATGCGGGGATAATTGCCAAGGTCTACGCTGAGATATTAGAGGAAGCAAGCCCTGCTCCCCTCAAGACTATCCCTGCAGGCACAAGCGGTCTCTCTGCCTTTATATTCGTCCGGCTACCCGATGTTTGGGCGCATTTTCGATCCTATTCAATGTACCGACTGGAATGTGGAATTCGCTCTAGCGCGGTTCTCGGGTTTATTGGTTTACCCACGCTGGGTTTTCATTTGGAAACAGCATTTAAAGAGGGGCAGTATTCTGAAGTTGCTGCTTTATTATTTCTTTTTTATCTCGTAATCGCGAGCATGCGTTTCTGGATGAAGCGGCCTTTGCTCCCGATTTACCTCATCGGTGCTGCGGTGATTTTGCCATGGGGTCTGACGTTCTCATTTTCTAATATCGTACGCTTCCTAACACAGGATATTATACCTTATCCGCTTCGTAGTGGCGCTGGTCTTGACGGGTTATGGGATTGGGTCCAATTCATGGTCGTTGACCAGGTGGTGCCAGGTACCATTTCGACCATTCAGCTTACAATGATCGCATTGGTGGCAACCGGTATTCTAACCCTGTTGTTTTTCCCTCTTATTTCACCCCTATTATTTGGCCGGGTCTCACGCACCTTGGGTCATTTATTTCTGGTGGTAGTACGCTCCACGCCTGAATATATCCTAGCGTTTGTACTACTCAATCTATGGGGCCCATCCATGCTGCCAGCCATTGTTGCACTGTCACTACATAATAGCGCAATTATTGGACATCTTGTGGGCCGATATACCGAAAGTCTGCGTTTACGCATAGACGCGAGCCGGGGATTTAACCGTTATGTCTGGGAAATCTTGCCACGGGTCTACCGCCCCATGATTGCATTGTTGTTTTATCGTTGGGAAGTAATCCTGAGAGAGACCGCCATCCTGGGAATTTTAGGCATCGCAACACTGGGCTTTTATGTAGATAGTGCGTTTGCCGATTTGCGATTTGATCGTGCAATGTTTCTAATATTTATCACAGCCTTGCTGAACATTTGCGTCGATGCCATATCTCGGAAAATTCGCTCTCATCTCCGTCTTCAAACCAGTCTGGAAATAAAGTAATAATGCAGAGTTCCGACACCCCAATCGTCAAAGACCTGGTGCTGGTTGGAGGAGGTCACAGTCATATAGCGGTCCTCAAGCGCTTTGGCATGCGACCATTGCCCGGTGTTCGACTCACACTAATTTGCCGTGACGTACATACCCCCTACTCTGGCATGTTACCCGGATATGTCGCTGGACATTACTCCTACGACGAAGCCCATATCGATTTGGGCGCACTGGCGCGATTTGCTAACGCCCGGTTTTATCATAGCGACGTTACCAGCCTTGATCTGGCACAAAAAAGGGTAAAGTGCAGCAACCGACCCCCCGTTCCGTATGACGTTTTATCGATCAATATTGGCTCATCACCCAGAACTTCAGATGTACCTGGCGCTACAGAAACCGCCGTTCCTGTCAAACCCATCAACCGATTTTTGGAACGTTGGGAAGCGCTACGGGCCCTAGCAATTAACGACAAAGGTAAGTTGCGGATCGCGGTGGTGGGTGGTGGAGCCGGCGGCGTAGAAATTCTGCTCGCCATACAACACAGACTGCGCGCCGAACGCGGACCTGACGCGGAAAATATCGAGTACTATCTTTTGAGCGAGAGCAAATCCGTTTTACCTACCCATAATCCTTTAGTCCAACGCGCCTTTACTAAAACACTCTTAGCGCGTGGAGTTAATGTCTACGCCGGACATGCGGTAACCGAGGTGACGGCGGGTAGATTACATACCGCCAATGGCAAGATTATCGATGCAGATCAAATTCTCTGGGTGACAGCGGCAGGCGCGGCCACTTGGCCAAAATCCTCTGGTCTTACGACTGATAAATATGGCTTTATCGAAGTCACAGACACGCTACAATCAGTGTCCCATCCGGACGTGTTTGCTGCCGGGGACATTGCATCGATGGTCAATCATCCGCGCCCCAAGTCCGGTGTTTACGCGGTCCGTCAAGGTCGTCCGTTAGCCAAAAATTTACGTCGAGCGCTGCTTCACCGCTCACTTCGGCGCTTTACGCCACAACGACGATTTCTCAGCCTTATTTCCACCGGCGACAAATACGCTGTTGCTTCCCGCGGCATTTGGTCTCTCAAGGGCAAAGCGATATGGCGCTGGAAGAATTGGATCGATCGGCGTTTCATGGACAAATTTAATAATTTGCCCGACATGGAGGAGGACGAAAAAACCGACCTACCCGCTGGTCTTGCAAGTAAAGATGTGATCAAAGAAATTTCTGCCATTGCTATGCGGTGCGGCGGGTGTGGAGCAAAGGTAGGCGCAACGGTTTTGACCCGCGCGCTTAACGCACTAAAGCCCGTGCCACGTAAGGATGTGCTGATCGGTCTGCACGAACCGGACGACGCTGCGGTCGTGGAAGTACCGCCTGGCAAGGTCATGGTCCACACGGTGGATTCGTTCCGCGCCATGATAGATGACCCATATATTTTCGGTAAAATCGCCGCGAATCACAGTCTTGGAGACATTTATGCCATGGGTGGCGAACCGCAAACCGCGCTCGCCATAGCAACAATACCGTTCGGCCTTGAAGATAAGGTTGAGGACACGCTTGGCAAGATGATGGAAGGCGCGATGGAAATCCTCGATGATGCTGGGGCGGCTCTGGTAGGCGGGCACACAAGTGAAGGGACGGAACTCACCCTGGGCTTTGCAGTGAATGGTCTGATCGATCAAGACCAAGTGATGCGCAAGGGCGGGCTCATTCCCGGCGATGCGGTCGTTTTAACCAAGCCGTTGGGTACCGGCACGCTTTTCGCCGCAGATATGCGACACAAGGCCAAGGGAAGGTGGATCACAGCCGCCCTAGAATCCATGGTCCAATCCAATCGCCAGGGTGCCCAATGCTTAATTGAACACGACACGAACGCCTGCACCGATGTGACTGGATTTGGACTTCTTGGACACCTTGTGGAAATGGTACGGGCTTCCGAAGTAGATGTAGAATTGAACTTGAGTGCTATCCCCATGCTCGATGGCGCCGAGGAAACGGTGAAAGATGGCATTGTGAGCTCGCTTCAACCACAAAACGTCCGACTTCGCCGCGCTATCTTTAATTTGGACGATGCAGCAAAAGATCCACGTTACCCGCTGATCTTCGATCCACAAACATCCGGTGGTTTGCTCGCTTCAGTACCAACCGACAAGGTGACGGCATGTGTCACGGCACTAAAGGAGCTCGGCTACGACCGAACTGCAATCATAGGTAAAGTGTTGCCTAAAAGCGACCGGCTGGAGCCAGTAGAAATCAAGGTTTAAGGACTTTTTGGATACTTCCAGGAGGAGCAAAATCGATAGGTATTTCAATTATAAATTGAATTACTCTAGACCCAATTGACAAGACTAACTTTACTATTTCCCCATCCTGATCCCGTTGAAGCCACAATATACGAGGTTCTATCTTTTGGAGGACAAATGATCTCTTGCACTTAGGTATTAAGCATTATGAACGCAACGGATTTAAACAGGCAACGGTTAGGGTAATTTGCCGACGCTGAACTAATCTACACCGAGGTCCTCTAATAATTCCCGCCACGCCTTTTTTTCCATATTTGGCTTGAACTTTGGCTGTAACTTACGAATGTTGCTACCGAGCTCACTCAGAAAGACCGGGTTTTCTTCTGCACGCCGCAACAAAGTTGCTAAGTCTGCCGTATTCTGAGTTGCAAAATATCCACCATACTCGGAACCTAACAACCCGATATTGCCGTCGATATCCGACGCTAATACCGGCAACCCCGCGATGATGGCTTCGGACACCACGTTGGCACCGCCTTCCATCACCGAACTGATTACCATGGCGTGGCTACGCCCGAATTGGCGCCGCACCTGCCATG
>CAYZMI010000013.1:14741-21989 GCA_964479475.1 uncultured Rhodospirillaceae bacterium
AGGGAATTCAATGTTTCCACAGGATGGCTGTGCTGGAAGCCGTAAATATCAGTTCCCGCCAATAGAACGACCAGGGGCCGATTAGGATGATTGTCAGAAAACGCCTTTATAGAGGCTGCACTGCGCCAAGCATGCACGGCAACCATCATATCAGCATTCGCTCCGTCATCTTCCACGGATACGTCCACGCTATGGCCGAGGTCGCGTAAAATTCGCGCCCAACGAACCGCGGTTGTACGGTTACCTGCACGCGACTGACGGCCAGCTGGTGTAACCAAACTAATTTTCATGGAACCACACCAAAGTACTGCTGTTCTATTAGAGGCTTAAATAGCATAATGCACACACGCACGACACAAAGGCACAATCCGCCAGATCAAAATCTCGCATAACGCGCGCACCAAATCTTGCCCAATGCTCCATTAGGTTCGGCCACTGATGCGTGAATTCAGGTAAAACGTAGATTATGGACAACCATAGCGACATGCCGACCGACCGTCAGCGCCTAATAATTCTGATTGGATCGGTAACCATGCTTCTGGTTAGCGCTGGTGGCATGTTTCTCGTCGTCGTTGCGCTCAAAGATATGGCAATGGAATTTGGTTGGCCGCGGGCGATACCATCATTTGCATTTTCTCTCCAATTCATCGGCTCCGGCTTTGGTGGGATAATCATGGGTTATCTGCTCGATCGTGTTGGGTTCGGTGGGCCGGCGCTGATCGGCACGTTGATGATCGGTTTTGGCTCCATGTTAGTCAGTGGAATTACGGCTGCTTGGCAACTCTATTTAATCTACGCAATCATGTTCGGGCTCGCTGGACAGGGCAGCTTGGCTGCACCAGCGCTCGCCAATATCGCGCGGTGGTATGACAAGCGGCGTGGCATGGCAGTGGGTATCGCCTCCAGCGGCCAAGCGCTCGCTGGCATCGTATGGCCACCTATCTTCGGCTATGTGTTACTAACACTTGGTTGGCGCGACATGTTCTACTGGTTTGGCGTATTCGCGCTCGTCGTCATGCTCCCAGTGTGCTTTATCGTCCGCAAGAAACCGCCGGCAGCACGCCAAAATGAAGCCCCAGAGAACCCGACCAACGATATGGCTGTTGCCGGCCGAGACCCGTTATCATCGGGGCAAATCCAATGGGCGTTATGTGCCGCTATTATCGGTTGTTGTGTTGCCATGTCGCTTCCACTCGGCCATCTGGTCTCACACGTGACCGATCTCGGTCATTCTGTGGAAGACGCAGTAACGGTACTATCTACTATGCTAATGGCAGCTTTCATCAGCCGGGCCGTTATTTTGGGCTTCATGTCGGAACGACTAGGATCCCTTCGCACACTATTAATCTTCTCCGGCGTTCAAGCGGTGATGCTCGCCATGTATACAGTGGTCGACCAGCTTTGGGCGCTTTATTTGGTGGCCATACTATGTGGTCTGGGTTATGGAGGTCTGTTCCCGGTATATGCGGTGGCAACGCGCGAACATTTACCAGTAGCAGAGGCAGGACGACGTACCGGCACAGTATTTTTATTTGGCGCCGTTGCTATGGGGTTCGGCAGTTGGATGGGAGGTTATCTTTTTGACCTAACTGCATCATACACATTACCGTTTCTACTGGGCGTAGCAATAAACGCAACAAATATCGTAATAGTTATGGTGCTAATCTGGCGCATCCGACCGGTGTTGCCGTATAGATTCAAGCGAACTTGAACTATCTACACAAATTCGACTCGACTAATTTTGTTATTCTCGATTGGTGCTACCTAAAGGCCGATCCGTAGATTCTACACTCCTGATTCAACACCGTCACTGAAACGACCGTCTTTCGCATTTTGTTGATGGCATTCGCTATCATGAGTGAATAACGTGTAGGAAGTTCAACAAAATCAATTTTGTACTCTTACACGCCTTGGTCTTTAGCATAATTTATATCAGGATAGGCCTGGTTAATAAAAAAACGGCGCGCATCGAAGGTGACGCCAAGTAGGGGAGGCACAGGGACAATGGGTCAGTTTGCGATCGGACAATCGGTACCGAGAATTGAAGATCCGCGCCTGCTGCGGGGCGAAGGACAATATGTAGACGACATCCATCTTAACAACGAGACCCACGCATATATCCTACGTTCACCGCATGCACATGCGCGAATTACACAATTTGATTGTGAGGCCGCCCGTTCTATGCCCGGCGTGATACTAATCCTCACTGGCGACGATTGGGCCGCCACGGGTTACGGCCAGCATCCCCCTGGCCACCCCAGGGTGCAACGCGACGGCTCTCCTTTGTATTACCCCCCGCGTCCAGCACTGGTTTCGGGCACGGTGAGAGTAGTCGGTGATCCAATGGCTTTGGTAGTAGCGGAATCCTACTTTCAGGCAAGAGATGCGGCCGAGGCAATTGAAATTGAATACCAACCGCTGCCGGTCAACGTCGTGGCGGCTATGGCCAACCAACCGGGGGCACATCCACTTCGCGAAGACTGTCCGAATAATGAAAGCTTTTTTTATACCGCGGGAGATAAGGAGGGCGTGGAGGCCGCCATCGAGACTGCTCATCACGTGACCCATCTAAATACCGTTATTAATCGTATCACGGCCAACACCATGGAGCCGCGTGTTTGTATAGGAGATTATGATTCTGCGCAGGATCGTTTTACGCTCTATGGCGGCACTCAGCGCCAGTTCCAGCTCAGACGACAAATAGCGGAAGATATTTTTGGTATCCGTGAAACTCAACTACGCGTTATTGGCAACGATGTAGGTGGCAGCTTTGGTATGAAAAGCGGTCAATTTCCCGAATACCGGTTAGTTCTATGGGCGGCCAAACAGATTGGCCGACCGGTGCGGTGGCTGTCAGATCGGAGTGAAGGTCATGCCACCGATTATCATGACCGCGACCAGAGTACGGACGCTTGGTTGGCGCTAGACGAAAACGGTGTATTCCAAGCACTTAAAGTCAGCAACGTGTGCAGTATCGGCGCCTACATGGAGGCATCCGGCACCATCTCACCCGCGGGTCATCTCGGTGGATTAGCGGGGACTTACAAAACTCCCTTGATTTACGCTGAATCAGCCGCGGTATTTACCAATACCTCTAGCAATGGACCATTTCGTGGATCCGGTCGGCCGGAAGCAGCCTATGTGTTGGAACGCATCATTGATAATGCAGCGCGCGAAATGGGTATAGATCGCGCAGAGATTCGGCGGCGCAATGTTGTCCCGCCCGATTCTATGCCTTTTAAGACTGGACTTATTTTCACACTGGATTGTGGCGAGTTTCAAAAAAACATGGACCAAACCCTCCAGATGGGCGCCTACGACGATTTTGAGGAGCGCCGCGCTGAGGCAGCCAAGCGCGGCAAGCTACGCGGGCTCGGTATTGCTAATTTTATTGAGCAAACTGCCCAGCTAGACGGTGAGACCGTGGCCGTTCAGTTCGACACCACCGGCACAGTGACTGTCCTAGCAGGTTCCATTTCGCACGGTCAGGGTCACGAAGCTATGTACAAGATCGTGGTGTCGGACATGCTCGGCATTGACGCGGACGACATTCGTGTCGCGTCGGGGGATACCGATCTTCTACCATTTGGCGGGGGCACGTATGCCTCGCGCACCGCCATTCTAGGATCATCAGCCGCCATGCGTGCAGGTGACAAAATCATCGAAAAAGGTAAGAAAATTGCGGCTCACATACTAGAAGCCGCCGAAACCGACATCGAATTTGATGACGGCAACTTTAAAGTGGCCGGTACAGACCGCGCAGTCTCGCTTCAGGATGTAGCAAGAACGTCATATCAGCCGACCAAATTGCCGACCGATATAGAAATTGGACTGTTCGCTACTGATACATTTAACCCGGGAACTCCCTGCTTCCCCAACGGTTGTCACGTCGTCGAGATAGAAATCGACCCAGAAACAGGCTACACAGAAATTCTGCGTTATTCGGTGGTGGATGATGTTGGCACGGTAATCAACAAGCTTACGTTGGAAGGCCAAATCCATGGCGGCATCGGCCAGGCGGTAGGCCAGGCACTAACCGAGCAGATCGTCTACGACAAAGAAACCGGACAACTGATCACTGGCTCGTTTCTTGATTACGGTATGCCGCGGGCGCATGATTCATGTAGCTACGATCTGGAAAATAATCCTGTACCTACTAAGCTCAACCCCATCGGTGCAAAAGGCGCTGGAGAGGCAGGGAATGTAGGAGGATTAGGGGCCATTATGAACGCAATTGTGGATGCGTTATCACCGCTGGGCATCACAAACATTGACATGCCGGCAACACCTACGAAGGTTTGGCATGCCATCCAAGAAGCCAAGAGGAAAAAGAAAGCAGCTTAAATTACATCTCCGGGGTCTCTTGATACGGCGGCCTACCTTCAAGAACCGGGTATTCATCCTCGACGGTGAGGCGTCGCAACATTCGGCGTTCTTCACGGGGAAAATCTGTTCGCGCATGTACGGAACAGCGGTTGTCCCACATCAATAGGTCGCCCGGCACCCACGCGTGCTCGTAAATCAACTCAGGGTTACGCTGGTGTTCAAAAAGAAATTCCAGGAGTTCATCGCTTTCTTTTTCGGGCAGACCCAATACTTCCTCGGTCATAAGCTCGCTAACGTATAGCGACGATTTGTCCGTGACGGGGTGCTTCCGGAAGATAGGATGAGCGTAATACGGAAACTTTTCTCGATCGTATTTTTCCTTTTCCTTAATGCAAGTTCCATACTCATACACTTGCATGCCCTTTCGGCCGTCAAGTCGTCGCTTAACATCTTCCGGCAGGGTCTCGGCGGCGGTGTAAGAGTTGGAAAACAGTGTGTGCCCTCCCCATGACGTTATTTCGATAGCATAAAGTATAGTCGCCTTGGCAGGCTGCTCGAAATACGGCGTATCCGAATGAAACATCATCTCACCATCAGGCAGCGAGCCAATAGGCGCGCCATCCTTGCGAATATTGCTAACCAGCATCACGTTGGGGCCATATTCGTCGAGCTCAGGCGGCTGGGTGCCGGGCCGGAATCGATCGCCGAGTGGCCCAAATTTAAGCGCGAAAGCGCGTTGCTGCTCGTTAGTGATATCTTGATTACGAAACAGAATAATTTGATGTTCATGCCAAGCATCCAATAACACGGCAACGGTTTCGTCATCGAGTTCTTGGCTTAAATTGACACCGCGAATTTCTGCGCCAATGGCGTCTGATAGGCGATGGACTTCAATGTCGGTCATCATATCCCCGCGATTAGCCCAGTATTTAGATTTCCATTTTAGCGGCATCGGGCGCTTTACGCTAATTACTTAGCACCATATCTAACATCAACCATTGGGAGTAAACTACCCAAAGGCTACAAGGAAGCGGCCATGGATTACAGAAAATTTGGGACCTGCAGCGTTGAAGTTTCTCGAATTGGGCTCGGCTGTTACAGCATGTCGGGTGCCTATGGCACCGCGGATGACATCGAATCAATCTCAACTATTCATCGCGCGATAGAGCGCGGCGTAACATTGTTGGATACCTCGGCGAGTTATGGCCAAGGGCACAATCATCAACTCATTGGCAAGGCTATAAAAGGCAGGCGGGACCAGGTTTTTATCCATTCCAAATCGGGCACCATCCGCGATCCCAATCGGGGTAGTATTGCCGAAGGCAGCGGCACACCTCAGCGGATGCAAGAGATCTGTGAGTGCAGCCTTAAAAACCTCGGCATTGAAACACTTGACGTATTTTGCCTATCAAGAGTTGACCCGTCGGTGCACATAGAGGAGACGGTAGCCGGTATGGCGCGACTTATTGATGAGGGTAAGACGCGATTTATTAGCCTTTCGGAAGCAGCTGCCGCGACTGTCCAGCAGGGATTTGGTACTCACACGTTAACCTCGCTACAATACGAATATTCCCTATGGACCCGAGATCCAGAGGAACTAGGGCAGCTCAATGTCTGCCGCGAGCTTAACATGGCACTGATGGCTTACGCGCCGTTAGGATACGGTTTTCTCACCGGCATGGTAAATAATCCGGGTGCGCAATCGGACCAAGACACGCGACAGAAGTTTCCACGATTTAAGGAAGAAAACTTTGAAACGAATCGGCAAACCGTAGCCGCACTTGAAACCTTTGCAGCAGACAGAGGGGTGACAGCAGCTCAGATATGCATCGCCTGGCTATTGGCCCAGGGAGACGATATCTTTCCCATCCCAGGCTGTAAAAACCGGCTACATTTGGACGAAAATTTAGACGCGATGGACGTTCAATTTACCCCGGCTGATATCGCACAGTTGGATCAGATGTTTCCGAGCGGCGCGGCGGCGGGCGACCGTTATCCGCCAGGTGGAATGCAGCGTGTTAATCGCTAAATGACCACCGATACCACTGACCAAAATACGGAGAAGGCACCCTGGGGTGATTTGTTTCGGGGCGGGCGGACACCCTATACATTTTTGGTAATTATGGGCGTTTGTCTGCATGCATTGCAGGTGCTGGTTACCGCAATCATCATGCCGACGATTGTCGCCGATATCGGCGGAGCCGCCTATTACACCTGGCCAGCCATGGTCTACACCATCGGTTCGATTGTGGGTGCGGCGAGCGTGGGGCCGGTTTGGAACCGACTGGGACCCCGTAAAGGTTATGTCGTAAGCGGCGCAATATTTTTGATCGCCACCATCGCAAGTGCGTTGTCACCCGATATCGGCTCGCTCATTGCCGCCCGCGGTCTTCAAGGTCTTACCGGTGGTCTCGTCACCGGCGGAGGCATGGCTCTGATCATGGGGCTTTTCGACGATAGGCTCCGCACTCGAATACTCACCTTATGGCAAGCAACGTGGATGATTGCGTGGATGCTAGGCCCAGTGGTGGGAGGAATGTTCGCTGCTGTGGGCTGGTGGCGCGGATCTTTCTGGGCCATGACACCCTTTGTATTTCTGCTCGTCATTGTTGCTTGGTTCTACGTGCCGGATCGTTTCGAACACCAAAGCGAAACAAAGGAAACGAAACCCTTTCCCTTCTGGCGCCTCGCACTCCTAACCACGGGGGTGTTTGGAATTGCGCTAGCCGGGCCCATCGAAAATGACATCTGGCGTATCACGCTAATTGTTATAGGTATTGCGCTTTTGTGGTTCACCTTTCGGATTGATAGTACCTCGGAAAATCGGCTGTACCCATCTAGGGCCTTCTCTTTGCGTTCGCCGGTGGGACTAGCATTTTGGATTGTACTTGTTGTCGGCATGGTAAACACCACGATACATAT
>CAYZMI010000013.1:22089-33349 GCA_964479475.1 uncultured Rhodospirillaceae bacterium
GCTGCCTTATTTATGTTTTTGCTCCTCCGACCAAATATGGTGCCACCCGCTTCATCCGACCAGAGTGTGCGCGCTAACGATAAAGAGCGGATCTGACTGACCTGGATTAGGTGATAGATCGGAAAATTCTGGTTCTCCGAAACCAGCGGATTCAACAAAATAATACTGTACCAGGCGCGCATGATTCTTGTCGTCCATAGCACGCCAAATAGCAACTGCCTTGGTCGGAAAACAACGGTTGGAAAACGATACAGAACAAAACGAATTAGGCTTAGTCACCCGCGCAATCTCTGAAAATACTTGAATAGGATGAATAAGATACTGCACCGAGACATTGATTATACAGGCGTCAAACTCGTTGTCGGCAAATGGTAGCGTTGGGTTTTTAGTGAGATCACAGATCAAGTGATCACTAAGCTGAGGATTAGCTTCGAGTTCCAATTGGTTCATACCGAGGCCACATACTCGAGGGTACTTCACATCGGTAGGCAGATGCGAAACGCAACTTGACATGAGATCAAGAATTGCACCGTTTTTGGGTAATGTTACTTTAAAAAACAATTCGAGCCTCTCGCAGGCCGGCTCATCGATATGTTTGACTAGCCGCGGTTGTTCATAAAATAACCCGTCGTCAGTTTCGTCAATGCGCTCAAAGTGTTCTGGACCAAGCTGTGTGTCCGCCATGGCGCTAGTCTTCTTCTAAGCTCCCAGTAGGCTCGCGGAGCCCAACGAGCTTTTCGCCAGTCTCAAAATAACGTCCGGTGATAGCGAATTCAGCCTCTTCAGAATTTTCCGAAGTCCACTGGGTGAGCGGATAGCCAAACCAAGGGTTTTGGAGTTCGAGCTCAGGCAAACCAAGTTTCTCCCAACGTTCCATTGCGGATTCCATAAAATCCTGGCGCGGCAAAGAAACAGGGAGATAGGGGTGTTCGCGGCACGCATTGATCAGTAGTGCAGACGCTCCGGCCCCATCGGGATAACTAGCGTCGGGAGACGCTGGAACCGATGGATCCAGCCGGGGTACCTTACCACGTATAATTTCCATGTCGCGATGCGGCTGTGTGGAATAGGACAACGCCCATAGTATCGCGTCCATGGAATCGGGATCGACATCGGAATCGACTGCAATGAAAATTTTACCCAATGAAGCATCGAAAGCAGCCGCAGCCCGGAGTGCTTGCCAAGGCTGACCCAGCTCAGGTTTATCGAGTTGAATGACAAACATCATGTTGCAGCTTGCCATTTCATGACATGCGACCTTGGCCACCGACGGAATGTTGCACGCACCTTTTAAATGATTGAGATATATCGCGTCGAATGCCACTTTGCGCATAACGCTGCTCTCGCTTGGTGGAAACTCGCTGATTATGCCTTGATAAATCGGTTTGTTCCGATGGGTGATTGCCTTAACCTCAAGGACTTTTTCCATCTTTCGCGGTCCGAGATATCCGCTCGCCTCACCAAACGGTGCTTCCGGTTCAAGAAAGTCGGTACGTATCTGACCTTCTATAACAATTTCAGCCCGCGCTGGTACTACACAGTCGATAGTTTCCGCGGGCACCACATCGATGGGGGCACCATTGAGCGCGCCGGCAATGCCATACTCATCGACCCCATAGGGTACCTTGCTGGCGGCTGCTAATAGCAGCGTTGGCGGCCCACCGATGAACACCGCCACATCGAGATGTTTACCCATCCGCCGAGCCTTTTCCCATTGGATCGCAAGATGTTGGGTGGAGACATCAGTAGCACAGCCGATGCGGTCGGGGGCTTTTATCATTCCCCGGTAGATACCGAGATTGTATGCCCCGGTCTCAGGATCTCGCGTTACCCAGACACCAGCGGTAACAAAGGGAGCTGGATCGAAGCCAGGTGTTGAAATTAAATGTGGGAAACGATCGACACCGCCTTGCAAATCCGGGCCAGGGATTACCACGTCTTTTATTGGTGCATCATCGCGTGATATTTCTCGCGGCGCCAAATGGTTCCCGTGAGCGCTGGCCCATTTATCGCCAATGCCAGCCTCATCGGTACCGAGCGCGGCGGCGTAAACCTGACGCGAACAACCCAATGATCCTAGTAGAACACTACCATCAAACTTGCGTCCACGTGCATCGGTGATACTGCGAAACCAGAAAGCCTTACGCTTATCTTCGGCCAACCCTCGAAACTGCAACCTCACCAAGGGGACCAACTCCGTATCCTTACTGAGTGAATCGTCAATTACATGCAATAGATCCCGGCGGGTCAGTTCTTCAATATAGTCTCGTACGTCCTGATACGGCATAAAATCGCCTATTCTTGAGAGCGCGCTGCGGAACGATATTAAAGCGCACCGATCTTAACTGCCAGCCCTGAAGAGCGAGTAAATGTCGGATAACAGAGGATACAGTCGGTTAACTAAGAAATGCATTAGTAGAAATTATCGTCTGTCGCTTGCCTGTAGTCGCCCCAAAGCATACGAACTCGCGAATATGATCAACGATCCAACCCATGTCCAAATATTGCCGGTCTCGGCAAACAACAAATAGGCCGCCAATGCAGCCATGGGAAGGCGTAGAAAATCAAACGGAAGAACTGCGCTTGCTTCAGCCAACGACAAGGCGCGCGCCATGGAGTACACCGACAAAACACCGCACAACCCGATACCGACCATGAGTACCAAATCGCCAACGCTGGGTGTAACCCAAAAATACAATGCAGGAATTAGGGATAACGGTAACATGAGAAGGTTAAAATAGAGAACCGCCTGTCGTGGCGTGTCCGTCGTCATTAACCTTTTGACGCAAATATTTGCACAAGCATAACTCACTGCAGAAACTAGAACTGCTCCGGTCGCAATACCGATGTCCATAAATCCGGGCCGAACAATCACCAATAACCCGATCATGCCCAAAAACACCGCGCGCCACCGAGCCAACCCCACAGTTTCCCTAAGGACCAGTGCCGCCAGAATTACAACGAAAAGAGGTTGGGTAAAACTCACTGCCGTAACATCTGGCAGTGGCAAACGGCTCACGCCAAAAAATAGACCCAACACACCAATGCAGGCAAAACAAGCTCGTAAACAATGGAGCCCTAATCGTCCTGTTTTGAGTGATTGGACACCACTAGAAAGCACGGGAGGCAACAAGACTAAAACTGCTACCACATTCCGCGCCAATAGCAGTTGAAACGCGGAATAATCAGCGGAGAGTTCACGGACCAAAACAGTCATTGCGGTCCAACACGCGCCAGCGCAAACCATCCACGCCATCCCGCGCAAATTGGACGACGACGCAAAGTGTAGCTGATTGCGGGTTACCAAGAGAACTGCTCAACGCCTGTACAAAATATAATTAACTCTCATTCAACGCTCTCCGCGCTAAGACGGCAACCGGAGACCGACCACATAAATGGACTAGCACGCACAAGACCTTATAATTGTATTACAAAACATTGGGGGTCGCGTCGTGGCTAAAATGAATTTGCGTGTCAATGGAAAACAGCGGGAAATAGACGTGGATCCGGCCATGCCCTTGATCTATGCACTCCGTAATCATTTGGGTTTAGTCGGCGCCAAGTTTGGGTGTGGTCTGGAACAGTGTGGCGCGTGTGCAGTGCTTGTAGATGATACACTGACCCTAAGTTGCGTCCGTGCCGTCTCAGAATTTGAAGGGTGCAAAATCGTAACCGTCGAGGGACTAGGTACCGATGGCAATCCGAGCGATATCCAACAGACCTTCATTGAAGAGGGAGCCGCGCAGTGTGGTTACTGCACTGCAGGAATGGTTATTGCCGTTACCGCATTGTTAATCGAAAACAAACGACCAAGTAAGAAAGATATTATCGATACGCTAAACGATCATTTGTGCCGCTGTGGATCGCACACCAGAGTGCTCGCAGTCATCGATCGCCTTACCGATGACGGAGGATCGGCATGAGTGATTACCCGAGCATCGACAAACACCCTAATCTCGATCAATGGGTCTCCATCACAGAAGAGGGATGTATTGGAATACGCACTGGCAAAGTCGATATAGGCCAGCGCATCTCCACTGCGCTCGCCATGATCGCCGCAGAGGAATTGGATGTTGATTTTGATCGCATCAATATCGAGCAAGTGGAAACCCGTTTAGCACCGGATGAAGGCATCACATCAGGTAGCTACTCCATCGAACAATCGGGCAACGCGATACGCGTAGCTTCAGCGACTGCGCGACAACATCTTTTATCTCTGGCGGCCGATGCACTGGAAACCCCCATCAATTCGCTTGATGTAGCCGACGGCGTGGTAAGCTCGCGAGCAACCAACCGTACAATCACCTACAGCGACTTGATGGCGAACAAAACGTTCGGCATACCGGTGGACACAAATGTCACAGTCAAATCGCCGAACGATTACAACGTTGTAGGTACTAGTGTTCAAACACGGGGCATAAAAAAAATTGTTACCGGGCAAAGCCATTTCGTTCACGACATGGCCTTGCCGTGTATGGTTCATGCACGCGTAATTCGACCGCCTCACTATCGTGCCAAACTGCGGGGGATCGATGAAACCGTCGTTGAACGGCTGCAGAATGAAGGCACTTCCATTATACATAATGGCAGTTTTCTCGCCGTCTCAAATGCCGACGAATACGTTGCGGTGCGCGCTGCTGAACGCCTAAAAAATGCGGTGGACTGGGACACAGACAACGGCCTGGATGCAAGCGACGTATTCAAGCATCTCCACACAAACAAGCGCGAGAGCTTGCCTGTCGTCGATGGAACGCCATTAATCGATCCTGTACCCCCACACCCGGACCCGCCGGCTATCGCGGTACATACATTGGATGCAGTCTACGAAAAACCGTATCACATGCATGGATCAATCGGTCCGTCGGCGGCAGTCGCTCTCTTGGAAAACACTAAGATGACGATTTGGACACACAGCCAAGGCATCTATGTGCTTCGCGAAGCTATAGCGGAAGCGTTGGGGATTGCGCTCGATAATCTTCACATCATACACGTGCCAGGCGCTGGCTGTTATGGGCATAATGGCGCCGACGATGTAGCCATTGACGCCGCCATCACCGCGCAATCTATGCCTGACACACCCGTCCTCCTTAAATGGACGCGCGACGACGAACATGCCTGGGAGCCATACGGCTCAGCCATGGCCATGGTGATGAAAGCCAGCGTCGATATAGACGGCAAGGTAGTAGCCTGGTCACATGAGACCTACAGTGACACCTACGGCATGCGGCCGCGGGCCGGAGCCAATGGGGCTGGTCCCGCGCGGCTGTTAGCTACTCGCTATCTGGAAAATGCGATTGAGCCATTTTACGCCGAACTCAACATGGGCCGACACGCAGGTATTCATCGCAATCTTGATCCCCTTTACGACTTTCCTAATAAAAGACTTATAAAAAATCTGGTTCGCGATCTACCATTGCGTACATCAGCACTCCGTACGCTGGGAGCCTACGGCAACGTCTTCGCTATTGAATCATTTATGGACGAACTCGCTGAAGTTGCCGGAAAAGATGCGCTCGAATTTCGCCTCACACATTTGACCAATACACGAGCATGCGATGCTTTGCAGGCTGCCGGTGACAAACTAAGTTGGGGAACAACCGACCTACCTGATGGGAAGGGCCAAGGGATTGCATTTGCGCAATACAAAAATATTCAGTCCTATGCGGCAGTAGCTCTAGAATTAGAGGTATCAGACGCAGCCGAAATAAAGCTCCTGCGTGTTGCCATTGCTGCCGATGCCGGCCAGGTGGTCGACCCGGCCGGCCTGACCGCCCAATTGGAGGGTGGCTTTTTGCAGGCCGCGAGTTGGGCACTTTATGAGCAAGTGACATTTGATCGCGACGGTATAACCAGTAGAGATTGGGACACCTATCCCATCTTACGGTTCGACAACGTGCCAAAAATCGAAACTATCCTTATGGACCGGCCTGGAGAACCGTATCTAGGAGCTGGAGAGGCAGTAGCGGGACCAACCGCAGGCGCGATTGCAAACGCCATATACCGCGCCACGGGACTCCGGCTGCGGCGAATGCCATTTACACCGGAAGCTCTTCGAGCCGCAGCATTGATATGATCGATTTGATTAATTAACGGCTTGTTTTTGGTATACAGTGAAATGGCTTCTCTGCTTGACCGGTTGCAATAAAAAAATAGTCCGTTGCGTTAGACCGACAGTGCCCAGTGTTTGCCAACTCGCTTAGGATTGGACTGATCCAAGCATCGGTGATAAAGGGCCAAATGATCTCAAAAGACATCAAATGAGCGCGCAGCCCATCGCGGTTTATCTTGTTCATCCAAATATTTTCAGAGCTGGGGCCCCAGCTATAAGGAGGCGACAGCTTGTACACTGTAGGGTGGCTACCACGCCTGTATTTCAACGCCCGATAACGCGCTTGAACTAACTCATAACCATCAGTTTTCTGAGCAACTAGCGCAACACGGGGATTCTCCATAGGCAATGTTTTGATGAGACTTTTCAATGCCGTCGCCTCTAATTTTAGGTTAACGATACGTGCCAAAGTGTCGGGTGTCTCAAGATGGCGCTCAGCCACGTTGCGCATAGCGCGATCCAAGACCACTCCCTGATACACTAATAAAACGCTAATCCCGCTAATTAAGACAATTCGAACCGACCGAAGCTTCATCACATTGCGCGTTATGTTGTACCAGTACTTATCCAAAATTCTCAGCGCGACAATTATGAACAACAAAGGACCAACTAAGTGAATCAATCTTAAAACCACTCGCGTATAACGTCGAAAAGAACTTAAAGCAGCGGACTCATACGGGCTAAAACAAGCCGAATAGAGTACCAACAGTGCTAAAACATAACCAAAGGCGTAAAGGACCAGACCAAATCCCACTGGCGCGGTCCGCCGGTCGCAAAATGCGACTGCAATACCGATTAACGCGATCACAGTGAGCTGAGGCTTAAAGCTAACGAGGTACGACCCGAGTGCAGAAAAAAATGGAGCAACCACAGTTTCGTGATCAGTCCACAACTGAGGAAGGGTATGTAAAACAATAAGTGGATCTGCTGTACAGCCGCCCCTTTTTTCAAAGGGTAGAAATCCAGCCCACCCAAAATAAACCAGCACAAACGGACCCAAAATCAGAAGGAATGTAGAGATGGTGCGTTTGTTTATTATGGACGCGATCCCGGACCATTTGAGCCGAGATTGCCACGCTACCACTAGAGCAAATAAGGTAAGAACTGGCACAAAGACGATATATGAGGGTTTGAGCAGATATCCGACGGATGCAACTAGACCGATAGAAATTAAAAACCAGGTATTTTGCCTATAATCTGCGTCAAACAACGCGAGCAGGACCAGACCAATTGTCCCGGCAAGAAAGTAAATCTGAGGTTTTTCGCTGAGCAAAAACTGCGGTACGAGTGTCCACGTGACTTCAAGTGCTAAAGAGCCAAGTATGAAAAGCCACGCAATTATGCGTGCGGTGGCAATGTCGAATTCGAAGGAACGGGACATAATCCGTGTCACCACGTCGTAAAAAAGTGCAAGCAAGCCTACATGCCATAAAAATTGAACGACGAGGGACCTGGAATTTTCGTAGGTATCGAAAAATAAATTTGGAAAGGCCAGCGCAAGCGGTAACCCTTGTGGATAGGCCATGTTTTGCCAAAACATACCTGGGGCACGGATTGTGTCGAGTAGCCAAGCTTCCCTCGCCCAGTAGAGCCAATTTGAAAATTCATCCCACGAATAAACAATATAACTGCCGTGGTCGTTCATTGCGCCAACCAAAAAAGCAAAAACTGGTAAAGCGATTAAAGGATGTATTATCAACCCCGGAACATCTAATGCCCGTCGGTATCGCAGAATCCCTACGACGCATCCAGCTGCAGCAATCCCAACAAAAAGCCACGGCGCAACTGATAAACTCAAGCCAAGTACGAAGTGTACCAGAAACAGTCCAAGAACCAGAAGCCCTCCACCAGCAGCAAACCGAATTCCAGCACCTGGAACAGGAAGCCACGCGCCCAACCCCAACATTACAAAAAGTACGATTGGCAACGAATAAATAACATCCATGTCGATTTGCTCGCCTATGTTTAGCCGGACAATTTTTATACGCTATCTTGGAGCGATGCCAGTCGAGACCCACAATTGTAGTTCTCGTCATTGAGGTCTAGAGTCAATCCATGTTTGACGGAATTTTGTGCATAACTGTGCAAAGAGGGGATCCAGTGCAAGTTCCCCAATGTGGAGACGCTAACAGGTGATGCCGATCATATTTAGAGGGAACAGTTCGATAGGGAGATAACAGATGGGCGAAACACTAGAAACAAAATCGGATGTAATTATCTATGCATCGCCCAACGTAAAGCACTTGTGTCGGCTGGACCTCGATGGTGCGGGTCAAGTCTACATTGAGGGGAACTACGCCTATCTTGGCTATATGTATGGACCCAAGGGCACTACTATCCTGGATATTTCGGACCCAACAAAACCGAAGCATCTCTCCACCCTAATGTTAGATAATCCGCAAACCCATTCCCACAAAGTACGGGTGTTGGGAGACATCATGATTGTCAACAGCGAGCAGCGCCCAAACCCGGGGATAAGGTTCGACCCAAATTACGGAGATGGCGGGTTCAAAATTTATGACATTTCCGACCGCACGACCCCTAAGTTGATTAAGTTTTTCAAGACCCATGGCAAAGGTGTCCACCGGTTCGATATGGATGAAAACTACGCCTATATTTCGACCGAGATAGAAGGATTCGTTGGCAATATTTTGGTGATTTACGATATCCGCAATCCATCAGAACCGGAAGAAGTGGGACGCTGGTGGATGCCAGGCCAAAATGTCGCCGCAGGCGAGGAACCGCATCCTCTTAAAAAAGAGCACCGACTGCATCATGCATTGCGCCATAAGGATAAGATGTATGCTGGTCTTTGGATGTCTGGCTTCGCTGTCATCGACGTAACTGATCTATCTAATCCAAAGACACTTTCGCGGTACGATCCACACCCCGAAGCCAAAGAACCAAGCCACACCCTGCTACGGGTCCCCTTCCCGGTAGCCGGACGGGATATAGCGCTGGCAACTGATGAAGAGCGTGCAAGCCGCGGTGCCGATAAGAGCGAACCCCATGGTCCGTTTTATGTATTTGACGTGTCCGAGCCGAGCGATTTGAAACTACTATCCACCTATCATGTGAGCGAAAACGCTTCGCCCTATGCTGGTAAGAATGGGCGTTTCGGCGCGCACCAATTCCGAGAAAAAATGGACAATACCCTTACTTACGTTACATGGTTTGCTGCAGGCTTGCGTATTCTGGACGTCAAAGATCCTACTAATCCAGAAGAGCTGGGTTATTTCATACCTGAACCGGGCAAAGGCACCGAAGCGCCACAGACCAACGACGTTTCTATGGACGAACGGGGTCTGCTCTACGTAACCGATAAGGCGCATGGGTTCGACGTGATCGAATTTAACGGCTAATCCGAGGAGGATATTCCGATATGACGGATATAAACTCGGATACATTAGACCAAGCCATCGAGGAAAGCGGCCAAACCATCGAACGTGACGGTTTTAAGCCCGGGGATTCAGTTGTTATCACCGGCGCCGCACGCGGGTTTGGTCGAGCCATCTCCCGCCGTTTGGCAAAGGAAGCCGCTCGTTTGGCGCTCTGGGATGTGCTTGATAAAGAGGGCGAGAAGACCGCTGCGATGTGCCGCGAAATGGGCGGAGAAGCGCACTTTATACATTGCGATATGGGGGATGCGAATAACATCGCATCAGCCACCAAGGATACTTTGGAAGTGTTGGGTGACGTTTATGGCGTCATCAACAATGCTGGCATTCATCCCCGCTCGCCGTCCATCGATGTGCCACTCGAGATGTGGAATAGAACACTCGCCGTCAATGTCACGGGATCGTTTTTGACCGCACAGTCTTTTGGCGCCCAGATGATGGCAGCGGGGCGCGGCGTGATCATCAACTTCGCTTCTGGCCGTGCTATACAGGGCGCCGTCAACGGAATTCATTATGCGGCATCCAAGGCGGCAATCATTGCCATGACTAAAACCTTAGCCACCGAATGGGGTGGATATGGCATTCGCGTCAACGCCATTGTGCCCGGGGTGTCAGAAACTCGTCAGCCGCTGGAAGCAGCGGGTGTTACGCTCGAATCTCTGCGCGAACGGGGCCGCAATGTACCGCTCGGACGCGTCGGGCATCCGGAGGATCTAGCCGGTATGGTAGTTATATTACTCTCCGCCGACGCAGCTTTCATCACCGGACAAAGTATCGCGATAAATGGTGGCGCCATCATGTTGCCTTAGGACAGCGAGATAGTTCATGACGCAATTCAGAAGGAGCAGAGGGGTGCCTCCGAGAGACTTGACAACTTAATTCAACCCACAAATCTCAACCTGGAAAACCCATCGCCTTATATTCTATCCTACTCAACGTGGTGGCCGAAGCTTATGGAGGAAGATATGTTGGAAACATTAGAAAAAGATGATTTTTACGAAGCCATCGAGGCGGCATCGACCAGCCCGCTATGGCGCCGATTTTCGGGAAGTCCTCCCTCCGAGCCAACCCCGCAACTACCCTTTATCTGGCGCTGGGAAACGCTGTTTCCTCTTACCGAAAGGGCCGCGAACGAAGTACCCATGGAGGATGTGGAGCGGCGAGTGCTTACACTGGATAATCCGCAGTTTAATGGTCCTGGGCCAGGCACCACGCGCAATTTAGTCGGTGCCTTACAAACTCTATTGCCCGGAGAAACTGCGGAGCCTCACCGCCACAGCGGCAACGCACTGCGCTTCGTTATGCATGGTAATGGAGCCGAAACTATCGTTAACGGCAAGTATTGCCTTATGAACGAGCGCGATTTGATCCTCACACCCTTGTGGTCGTGGCATGCCCATCAGCACAACGCAGGTGACCGTATCGTATGGTTTGATTCTCTAGACATTCCGCTATTCCGGCATATGAATTCCGCATTTTTTGAAGAGGGCCCACCGCCCAATCTACCTCCCAGCACACCTGACGCCGCCTTCGCTGAAGGTGGCCTGATGCCGCCACCGCATCGTATGTCTAAAAGCGAACAGGAAAACGATTATTCTCCCATGTTCCGTTATTCCTGGGACGCGGTTCTACGTGCCTTCGAAAACATTGCACCAGAGGCGGACGGTTCAAAGATTCTGCGGTACGTCAACCCAGCCACAGGCGGCCCAGCGATGACCCTGATAGATTGTTACGTGAAATCGTTATCCAAGAG
>CAYZMI010000013.1:33449-43064 GCA_964479475.1 uncultured Rhodospirillaceae bacterium
CAGGCGGCCCAGCGATGACCCTGATAGATTGTTACGTGAAATCGTTATCCAAGAGCCAGAAAACCTTGCCCTATCGGACCACCAGCGAGGCCATCTGCGTTGTTGCCGATGGAGAAGGGGAATCGCAAATTGGCGATGAGAAAATTAAATGGCAGCGCAACGATATTTTCACGCTGCCTAGTTGGAACTGGATTTCTCACAATTCCGAAACAGATAGTGCCAAGCTGTTCCATGTCACCGACCGCGACGTGATGGAACGGCTCGGCATGTTGAAGGAAGAAACCCAGCAAGATTGAGAGAATGCTGGAAGTACCGTCGACTAGCTTTGTGATCCGGTCCTACGTTTAAGAATTACCGTGCACTAAATAGTCGGGGCGGCCTTTCTAGATCCGAACATTGACGGAAACATGTATAATTTTAAAGTTCCCATTAATTGGGCGAGAAAAACTAGATCACGCCAACAAGTAAAACAAAGCTACTAACACAAAGTCACACACCTTCCTTTAATTATAGTTAGGAAATAAAATTACTGTATGTCCGATAGTGGTACACAAACCCAATGGCTCACGAAAATTTTGCAGCAGTTACGCTCACGCGATGATGTTGTATCCGAGATTTTGGAAGACGGTCGAAATTCCTTTGAAATTTCGTATAACGGCAAAAGCAAAAAGATATTTTTGCCTGACGTCTCAAGCGATTTTCGAACCCAAAAACATCAATTCAGTCAGCTGCGAAATACACTCACCGAACTTGGGATAAATGAGGGTCAAGAGTTCGCCGGTTCCAAGCGCTCACGAAGACCAATGTCTCAGGAAATGCTTGCCGCAAGAGCCAAAAAAAAGAAAGAGTTTGACGCCTGGCAAGAACTTTGGCGAATGATCCGAAAGGCGGAGAAGTCGCTTGATGTCGAGTATGAAATCGCCCAAATGATGGATTATTATTAATCGATTTAAAGCGTCTTGCGTCTGACATCACACCAGTGGTTTTAAATACAATTAAAAAACTTATGAGATTATCTAAACAGCCGCTAGGCCGCGAACAGTATTAATTACCGAAGCTGCATCTGCCGGCGACTGATCTCCTCTCCATGCCACATGACCATCAGGGCGAACCAAAACCAGTGGCAATTCGTAAAGCGCTGCCAAATCCTCGTCATTGATGGGAGACAGATCTACCGGTAGCCCGATTTCCCTTGCAGCCGCCAATAACCCACCCGCATCCGCCTCACCAAATTGCAACAATGTGAAATCGCGACCAAACTGGTCAAACAACGCTTCGCCTGTTTTTAGCCAGCCGTGTGGTGCACGCGAACCGGGTCGGGCTGATTGCTTCATGTTTTCCGCGTCATTAGGGTTTGCCTTGGTGCCGTCGGGCACGCACACCGGTGAATTTTCATAGGTGAATTGAACCTTGATAAAATCGGGTATGGTTAGGCTCCAAAGTTTCGCATCCACCGCTTCCTTGTCATCGGGAAAAACATCGCTGAGTGCCTGGCTAGGTGGCAGTTCTGTAATTCTATGAAAGGACCGCGTCGAAATATTCACGTTGAAGGCTGCTTGGGGCAAACACTCCGCTTCGTAGGAATCGAGTAGCGTAAGGCCACCCCAGCCCTCGATTATAGCCGAGAGTTTCCAAGCAAGATTTACCGCTTCATTGACGCCTGTATGCATTCCGAGACCACCTGTGGGGGACACTTCATGGGCCGCGTCACCAGCAATAAATACGTTTCCCTTACGCAAGTTTTTGGCACAGAAGTCGCGGCGTTCCCATGCCTGTACAGATAGAATTTCATAGGGAAAGTCGCAGCCGGCAAGTCGACGCAGATATCCATCGGCATCTATATCACCATCGGTATGGTCGTAGATCGTCAAACGCCAAAGCTCTCTCCCGTCAATAGCGATCATTTCGCCCCAACTACCGCCATCATCGATGCAACGGTAAAATCGCGCCCACCCTTTATCATGGAGGGTTGCTAGCTCAGCCGATCTAAAAAATATATTCACGCTATTCGCCAACCCGCCAGTACCGTCAAGTTCTATCCCAAGAGACTTTCGGACCACACCATTCGGACCGTCACATCCAACTAGAAAGCGGGCAGTGGTAGTCTCTTTTTCTCCAGAACCAGAATTAGTAAGGCAAGCGTGAATTATACCCCCATCATCCTTTAAGCTTGTTAGCTCGGTATTGTAGCGGACTGTTACACTGGGAAAGCTTTTAGCCAATTCGGCGAGGATTGGATCGTAATAGATTTGCGGGCAGTGACATGGCCCTTCAGGCGTATAGGTGAGCGGCCCGCGATCTTGATAGGACGGCACCCTAAGACGGGCGATTTCTTTACCTGTCATACTTGTTAGGTATACAAAATCGAGCGTGTGGGTGTTGGTCCAGACCGCGCTGCGCACCTTTTCCGCGATCCCCCAACGGCGGCAATACTCCATGTTGCGCGTACTTACCTGGCTCATACGCGGTACGGTAATCTTGCCGTCCCGTTTTTCGACCAGTGTACATTCGACACCACGTCGACCCAATTCAACGGCGAGTGTCAAACCCACCGGGCCACCGCCGGCGATTAATACAGGAATTTGGGGATCTGCCATATCACTCTACTTTCTACTTAAGCGTCGGGTCGTTTGTATCTGGTGTTGGGTCCACCTTTTTGCGATTCCAAATATGACTCGATGTCTTCCAACGGATCCATTGCACGTCGCATGCGTTGACCGACAAGCTGATCCACTTGCAACGCTTGGGACATGGTCATATCCCGACCCATCTGCACGGTTATCTTGGAATGTTCGAGTGGCGCTAAATGGCGTGACGCAATTTCACAAGCAATGTCGGTGGTCATAATTTCTAGCTCGTTCGCAGGCGATACCATAGAGACGATACCGAGACGGTCCGCCTCGGCACCTGAGATATTGCGACCAACAATTTGTAAATATGCCAATTTTTTGAGTGGCAGGCCACCATGCATCAGTGTTGACGTGACAAGTTGTCCAAAGCTACCGCGCAGTATTTCGGGCATCCCGAGCTGACAATCTTCCGCCGAAAAGACCAAATCGTGACAATTAACAATCCCAAGCGCACCGCCCAAACAGTAACCGTGGATTTGTGCAATCATGATGCGGGGAAATATGCGGACGGCCTCGGCTAATTGGATGGTGGGCGTCGGCCGATCCCAGTCTAATAAAGGTCCCTCGCTGACACTGCGTAAGAAATTGAGATCGAGGCCGGAGCTGTAAACCTTTCCCGCGCCCTTAGTTATGACAACCTTAAGATCACGGTCAGCACGAATGATCTCGAGTGATTCTGTAAATGCATCTACCAATGCCTCGTTGAGGCAGTTTCGCTTGTCCGGCCGGTTCAATACGATACGCGCCACCCCGTCATCTTCCAAACGTTCAAGAATTAACTCCGGCCAATCCTTGAGCGTAATCCAATTGTGCGCCATTTCTGCCCCCGTACTGATTGTTTCGTTAAAGGCGTCGTATAAAGTCTATAAACACAGTGGCAAGATCTGACTCTTTATCCGCCCAATCTTCAAATGGTGTGGTATCCACATCAATATCTTCGCCCATCAGCGTGTACCACTCACTACCATCAATCAACTCATGTGCTCTTCGGGCGACAGCGGTGGGATGCGTCTTGTCGTTGCCAGGCACGATGCACGCTGGTGCAGAAATACTGCGCAAATCCTCTTCCGTACAACCAATGACGGGAAGATCGGCACCGGATAGAAAATAGCTGTTCCAATTCGACATTACGGAGATAAATCGCGTTGGATCCATTGCCATTAGTCTTTCCCAATTTGCCGGATTATCGGCGATACGCTCGGCAAATTCCTCCGTCGCACAGACCGCTTCCATACCGCCCTTCTCCGCTACTCGTATATATTGACCGTAATATTTTTCCGACAACCGCGTTGCTGCAAAGCGCCCTCCCGTAACCCGCCATAGCAGTAATGCATTGGTAGCCTCGGGATAACGCAACGCAAATAGCAAGGACAAGCGACATCCCGACGAGCTACCCCCAATAATTGCAGGCAGAGCGCCCAACTGTGTCAAAAGTTCGTAGAGATCTTCTGCCCATATTTCGTATTCAGAGTCACCCCCGTCAATCACAACATCAGATGCGCCGCAGTTCCGCCGATCGAAAATCACCACCCTATTGTCGACATCCGCAATGCGCTGGGCGAGAGATTTTACGTCTGCCATACTGTTCCGCCCACCGGGTGACAAAGCTATCCAAGGGCCTTCACTCCCCAATACCTCATAATTGATCTTAGCCCCGCGTACAGTTGTACTTGGCATTCGCCATCCCTTCATCTCTTCGTCGAATTGTCCCATACTACCCTATCGCCCCGTAGGGGAAACCTGACGGGGCACAATTTCTGGGAGGAATTAGATGAGTTTGGAAGTACGACGGGTCGTCACAGGACACGATGAGAATGGCAAGGCAATAGTCGAAATTGATGAAATTTCCCAAAATGTTGTTTCTAAACGACCTGGTCAAATGTCAACGGTTGTATGGGCCACCAACTCCTATCCACCAGATATGGACACCGACCAGGATATCTCCGCTGAGGTATCGACAACCACCATCCCGGATGGTGTTGTCTGCCGTATTGCGCGGTTCGATCCGGGAGTTGCGCCGCGCGTCCATCGTACGACTTCTGTAGATTATGCTATTGTTTTGTCAGGCGAATTGGACATGGAACTCGACGACGAGGTAGTCCACATCAAGGCGGGAGACGTGCTGATACAACGCGGAACGGTGCACAATTGGATCAATAACGGTACCGAACCCTGTATGATGGCGTTTATTTTGATTGACAGCAAAATGCCCATTCGTAATGGGGAAAGACTTAAACCTAACGGATAAATAATTAGCCGCAGACGACGACAAGAAAATGGCGCAAAATTTATCTTAGTTTTTCTAGGGGCCTCTTAATCAGGTGTGGTCGAATTAGGAGAAAAACATGAGCATTCATCGAATTGAATCATTGGTTTTCGGTGCTAACGACGTAGCTGCGGCCACGCGCTATTTCAAAGATTGGGGCTTAGACATCACGACCAGCGACAATAAGGGCGCTGACTTTACCCTACCTGAAAACCAGACCATTCTTATTCGTGAAGCGGACGATATCAATCTTCCGAATGCACCGGACGGGAAAAACACTCTGCGCGAGACGATTTGGGGTGTAGATACTCAGAACGACTTGGAAACGATAGGTGCAGAACTAACCAAAGATCGTAATGTAGCGACAGACGAAGACGGCACCCTTCACACATACGATGACGGAGGCTTTGCAATAGGATTTCGGGTATGGAACCACAAACCTGCAGGCATTGCAGCACCACTCATCAATATGAATGACCGAAACACCCGACTGGACGAGCCGGTTGATGGCAATCGGCGCGCTAGGCCCATTCGTATCGGCCATGTCGTATTTCACGTACCGGCGGCCAACTGGAAAGCCTTAAGCGCCTTTTACCAGGACCGGCTCAACTTTCGGCTATCTGAGCGTGCTGAAGATGCGGGAGATTTTATGCGCTGCGAAAATTCGCAAGATCACCATAATCTATTTTTGGCTTACCGCATGGACCAAGCCGCATTCAATCACATTGCATTCGAAGTCAAGGATTTCGATGAAATTATGCTGGGTGGTACCCATATGAAAAACCAGGGCTGGGAACCGGCCACTAAACCAGGGCGTCATTTTATGGGATCAAATCTGTTTTGGTATTTCCACACCCCTTGTGGCGGACGAACCGAATATTTTGCAGATATGGACCGGCTAACCGAGGACTGGACTCCGCCAGTTTGGGAAAAAAATCCAGGATATGCCATGTGGATCATGGAGTAGTCGTAGGTAAATAAAACTATTTAAGCAAAACAAGAGCCAATCCAGGAGGGCGCAGCCATGGCAATAAACTCACGATCGCAAGTCATTGCTATTGAAGAACATTATTTGGATCAGGACGTAGATGCCAAGGTCAACAAACAAGCAGGCGGCGGAGAAGAAACACGCAAGCGGCTACTTGATTTAGGTGACGTACGTCTCAAGGAAATGGATGAGGCGGGTATCGATATCCAAGTTCTCTCTCATTGCCCTCCGGGTGTCCAAGCCTTTGATCCAGATGAAGCGGTCGAACGCGCACAAGGTGTTAATAACCGGTTGCATGATACAGTTCTTTCAAAACCTGACAGGTTTTCGGCATTTGCCAGCTTGCCGACCCGTAGTCCCGACGCGTGTCCAGACGAACTAGAGCGTTGCGTAACGGAGTTGGGATTTAAAGGCGCCATGCTGCATGGGCTAACAGATGGAAAGTTTCACGACCTTCCAGAGTTTTGGCCCATATTTGCCAAAGCTGAGGAACTAGATGTACCGATTTATATTCATCCCGGACGCCCCCACCCGGACGTTATTGAGGCTTATTACAAGGAGTATGCGGACAAATTCCGCTCGATCCTGTCTGCAGGTTGGGGCTTTACGGTGGAGACGGCGACTGCGGGAGTTCGGCTAGTTTTGAGCGGTGTGCTCGACAAACACCCCAATGTAAAAATTATTCTCGGTCACATGGGTGAAGGGCTGCCTTTCCTCTTATGGCGGATTAACCATTCCTTCCGAAAACTGTCACGCCCGGAGGGCGAGGACGTCGCATTCCGTGATCTGTTCTGTAAGCATTTCTACATCACGACTAGCGGAAACTTCTCCAACCCAGCGCTTTTATGCACAGTTATGGAGATGGGCGTGGACCGAATTCTCTTTTCCGTCGATTGGCCATATGTCGAAAACGCACCAGGCACCGAATGGATGGAAGAAATTCCGCTTAGCAACGAAGACAAGGATAAGATTTACAGCGGCAACGCTAAGAAGCTGTTAAAAATGTAAACTCAATTAAAGCAGGGGACAGTACTAAGAATGTTCCCAACAATCAGTCCACCGGTAACAAAGGTTCCTCGTCGGGCGGCAACTGCATATTTACTGCAGCTAAGAGAATGGCTGTAGCCGCATAGCTACCCATATTCGCCAGTAGATCTATCAATTTTTGTTCACCAAAAATATCAAGTGCCTTAGCGAATAAGTCAGAAGATAATTTGTGATCGCGAAACAATTCGCGGCCCACCTCGATTACCACCGCCTCCGTTTCATCAATGTCTTCCGTCGATTTGTTATGTTTGATGGTTTCAATTGTCTCTTCTGAAAGGCCTACTCTTCGGGCTACACGTTCGTGCTGTTGCCATTCGAACCGGCTATCGTGTTCACGCGCTGCAATTAGAATCGCGACTTCCCGAATTTTTGAGTCGAGCCCCGTATCATGACGTAAATATTTTGCCGCAGGCCTCGCCAACTCAGCAAGAAGCGGACTATGCAATCGGACACCACCCGGTCCCCGCATGCCGGCATAAGTGTCGCCATTGGGATCGATGTGCATGTCGAATAGTTCCTTTGCGCCCGGCGTAAGTTCATCTCGCTTTACGAGCGGCAGACGACACCATGATTCTTCATATACATCTTCCGGGAATTCGGACCCACTCATCACTTTCGACTCCTTATATGTAAAATCAATCTTCCTGTAATGTAGACTTGAGTAATTGGAGCGCCCCATTTGCAAATGCCCACATATTGGCTTCGCGCTCCAAACTATTGGTCTCTATCGTCGCAGCACGCTCGATGGGCCCGACAACGGCGAAGCAACCATGACCTGCATCATCTCCATACCGGTTACCGGTGGGCCCGGTAGCTCCGGTTTCACAAAGGCCCCAAGTTGTATTAAACTTCTCGCGCACAATCCTTGCCATTATTAATGCATACTCTTCTGTAGAGGCACGCATGGTAACAACCTCTTCAGGTACATTCATCAAGCCTCTCCTTGCATCGCGCGTATAGACCACACCCCCCGCAACGAAATAAGCCGACGCGCCTGGTACCGATAGCAAAGATGCGGAAATTATCCCGCCTGCTGATGACTCCGCAATCGCAATGGTTTGTTTTCTTTCCCTAAGTAACGCACCAACATCGTTGCCCATTTCTGTTAGTGTATCCATTAGTCTCTCCTATTTTTCCTCACCCCTGCTCTCCCTAGGCTGGTGCGGAACTTTGTTTAAACCATGCGTAGTAGAGAGTAACCCCTATTGCCAGCGCGATCATGGGCAGTGCTGCATAGTTAACCACCTGCCAACTGAAATAATGCAGCAATGGTCCGGCCGACAGGGCCGAGACAGCCGCAAAGCCATAAATTATAAAATTTACCCAACCCTGAACCTTAGCCCGTTCAGACGGTGTATGAGCCTCAGCGAGCAAGGATGTACCAGCGGTAAAAGAAAAATTCCAACCAACGCCAAGTAGCGCCATTGAGGACCAAAACAGGAATACCGTATCGCCAGCTAGCGCAATTGGCACGCAAACCGCCAGCATTAACAAACCCATCACGATAATTTTAATTTCACCCCACCGCTTGATTAAGGAGCCAGTGATAAACCCGGGCGCAAACATGCAAACGCTGTGCCACTGAATAACAAATGCCGTGTCGTCGAACGGATGGTGTGCATGCTGCATAGCAAGCGGCGTTGCGGTCATTAATAAGTTCATGACACCCTGTCCGATAGTGGCAGACAGCACGGCAACCACAAAGATGGGTTGGCGCATTATCTCCAAAATTGGCCGCCCGCTATCGGCGGCTTCCGTAGGTGACAGGTTGGGAATATCAACAAACATCACCACGACGCAGGACAACAGCGCCATCACAATCAAAAATAAATAAGGCCCAAGAAACAATGTGGGCAAAAACATGTCCTTGCTGAGCTTGGCGATCTCTGGCCCAGCAAATCCCGCCACTACCCCGCTCGCTAAGACAAAAGAAATCGCTTTACCACGAAACGCCGGGGACGCCACATCGGTGACGGCAAATCGGTAGTGCTGTGCAAATCCTGCGGAAGCGCCGAATAACAGAGTACCCAGTGCAAACATCCAGAAATCGGCAACAATGACACCATAAACACAGACGACACCACCGGCGGCGCCCACTAACCCACCAAATACAAAACCTCGGCGACGGCCAATGCGACGCATCAGTAGGGCGGCAGGCAGTGTCAGCAATGCGGTTCCAACTATGACTAATGCATGGGGGAGAGTAGCCAGGGATTTTTCCGCTGCAATCGCATAACCTATGAGTGGTGAGGTAGCGACGATTAAGGACCGCCCGGTACCAAATAGCATTTGGCATACGGATAAAACGGCTACATTGCGGTAATCGCGGCTTGTGCTACTCATCAACTCAACGTCAATTTATTAATTTTTACCGGGCCGTTCCTCACGCCACAGACCGAATTTAGTCTGCATAGGCTGATCAGAAACGCTAAATAGAACAGCCTCCTCATAAACCAGATGATGGTGTTCACACCAGCCAGGAATTACGAACAGGTCACGCGGGCCCCAATCGATAGTTTGGTCGCCAATTTCCGTTTGACCCCGACCTTCGACAACGGCATAGATGGCACTCTCGGTTACACGGTAGGGGTTGCTGTTAAATCCCGCGGGTAACAATTGGAGAAACGCCGCCATTGTGGGAGTGGCGTGGTCGCCGGACGCCGGATTGATATAACGCATTTTAA
>CAYZMI010000013.1:43164-44892 GCA_964479475.1 uncultured Rhodospirillaceae bacterium
GCCATTGTGGGAGTGGCGTGGTCGCCGGACGCCGGATTGATATAACGCATTTTAATCCCATGGCAGGCATCAAATTCACCGGCTTTTTTGAGTGCTTTCAGCGACTTGCGCGCTTGAATGTAAGGATAGTTGAAAATCGGGGAGTTATGACCCTGCGAAGCATGTCCTATGGGCAATAGTCCAGCGCCGTATCGTGCGTTTGCGTCGCCGTCTGGTTTTTCTATCGATTGTTGGTTCTTTGAATGGTTCTCCCTAAAAACCGTGTCGAGTAAATCCACTAATGGCGTATCCAAGACATCGAGCCATACTACTGAATTGTTACCTTCATTAGCGTGATCGTGCCACGCCCAATTGGGTGTGATGACAAAGTCCCCGGGATTTAGCCATGTGCGCTCACCATCAACCGAAGTGTATGCTTCTGTACCTTCGATAACGAAACGTATGGCCGTCTGCGTATGACGGTGACATGGGGCAATCTCACCAGGTAACACTAGCTGAAGGCCAGCATATAGCGTGTTGGTAGCTCGCATTTCACCACGAAAGGCTGGATTTTCCAAAACCAAAACACGCCGAAACGCCTCTTGCGCGGTGACGATAGCCCCAGCTTCCACAATTTCTTCCCTCAGGGCGTCGTAATGCCAGAGAGTCGGTACAGCGGGAGATTTTGGTCGCGTCAAATCGATCCCACGCCGCCCTACCCAAAGGGCCGCTAGGTTTTTTTCTCCAATGCGTCGGTGGAAAGCGGTTTGTGCGTCCATGTCCGAATTAATTGGCATTAAATATCTATCCGGCGCAAATTTTCTGGGTCCGACCGTTGTCATGGCAGGGTGACCCGACTTAGTCTGATCGTCAATCCGATACAGCAACCTGTTACACATGAGGAAAGATCATGAGACTGCTTTACTTCGATGATTTTAAGCTCGGCGTCTTAAAAGGAGAAAATGTCGTGGACGTGTCAGCCGTCGTGCAGGACGTTCCGCACACAGGTCCACACAATCTAATCAGCGGACTGATCGAGCGGTTTGACGATTACCGGGAAGCATTGGAAAAAGCGGCTTCCTCAAAAGATGGCGTCTCTGTTTCATCCGTTCGTATCCGCCCACCTTTGCCTAAGCCGGGTAACATAGATTGCATGGCAGTCAACTATATGGAAGACGGCACACGGGACGCGCCAGCCCCGATTAATGCATTTTTCAAATCATGCAATTCAGTAATCGGCACCGGAGACACCATGATATTGCCGGACGTTCCCGCGACAGTTTTTGAAGGCGAAGCTGAACTTGCGCTAATTATAGGCAAGCGCGCTTCTAATGTGAGCGCCGATGACGCCATGGATTATGTCTTTGGATACACAAATTTTATCGACGGTTCCGCCCGGGGTTTACCTCCAACCGGCAATACCTTCTATCAGGCAAAAGGACGCGACACATTTGCACCGATCGGACCCTATATTGTGACCAAGGATGAGATCGCCGATCCACAAAACCTCCATGTGCAACTATGGAATAACGGAGAGCAAATGCAGAACTTCAACACTAGCGATATGGCGCACAAGATCCCGCGCTGCGTGGAGTTCGTCAGCTCAATCCATACGTTGGAACCTGGGGATATTCTTGCGACCGGTACAAATCATCGAGGCCTTAACCCGTTTATGGACGGGGACAAAATTGAGCTGGAAGTAGAAGGGTTAGGCCGGTTGAGCATCCAAGTTCGAGATGACCTCAAACG
>CAYZMI010000014.1:0-6154 GCA_964479475.1 uncultured Rhodospirillaceae bacterium
CCCACTCGAGACTATGAAGACACCCAACGGAGACCCGACGATCGGGAAGCACAGGTTGGGCAAGGCTCAATTGCAGCGAGGGGATTAGAACATTTAGCAACAACTGACCAAGGAATAGTTATGGTCCGTCGCATGCTACATGAGGCACTAGCTGCCATCGAACGGGGTGAAGATCCCCCTGGGATTATCCGGGATAAAAAAAATACAACTGTACCCGTGGGCGCTCGGAACGAAGTCGTGCTACCAGGAAAGAAACCTGTCGATTATCAAGAGCAGGTTGAACTACCCGCGACAACGAGTGCCTAATACTATTTCCCAAATCCAATTTAAATCGGGGTACTTAACTAAATTAAGGAAGGCCTCACGATGACAGACTACTGGTTAAACAAACTTGTATTCGATTTAGGACATGCCGGTGGGCCCAGAATTTGGACCGATGGCGATATGCGTGCGGCCTTCATAAACGACTATCCACTATCCCCAAAAATCCGCCAGGCATTGATTGATGATGACTACGCGACCCTCCAACCACTGATTAATGCGTATCTCATGCGCAATTTTTTACTTTTTTGTGGTTTAAGTGACGACGAAACTAAATCTGTATTACATGCGCTACACGATGGCCCGCAACCTGGACAAAGGGCGGAAGGGACCGCACATGGCTAAATTAGTTGGTTGCTACGCGGCGGGTCACGCTCCCAATATTGCCCGCAGTTGGGATAGTATGAACAAAGACACACGAACCTGGCTGGAAGAAAAATTCGGCGAATTAAGTAAGCGCGTAAAAAAGGCCGACCCGGATGTAATCATTGTCCATTCCACCGATCACTGGTCCAATTTTTTCTTAGATAATATTCCCGCATTTTGTATCGGTATTGGTGACGAACACGAAGGTCCACCGGAGCCTTTTATGAAACCGGTCTTTCCTCACGACCTATTAGAAGGGCATGGGGGTCTTGGCAGGCATATTTTGGAACATGCTTTATCCTCGGAATTTGATCCTTCTTATTCTATGCGTCTAAAACTTGACCACGGCATCTGCGTGCCGATCTGGCAGTGCGGATTTGAGACACTTCCTGCCATAATTCCCGTTTATTTGAACCTGGTTGAACAACCTTTCGCCACACCGCTTCGGTGTATCAAGTGGGGCCGCATGCTCCGCGATGCTATCGAAAGCTATCCGGAAGATTTACGAGTAGCTGTAATGGGCACCGGTGGTATGAGCCATTCCATTGGAGAGACCACGTTTGGATGGGTCGATGAACCCTTTGACGAAGCATGTATCAAACTAATGCAGTCAGCATCTGATGAAGAACTTGGCACTGAGTTAGAAAAAATGTTGAAAGTCACTGGCAACGGCGGAGCCGAAATGCGGAATTGGCTATGTGCACATGGCGCCGCAAAAGGCCAAGGTTTCGACTTAATCGGCTATGCTCCGATGCACGATATGCTCATTGGATGCGGGGTCGCAGAATGGCGCTTGGCCGCTTAATTCACCACATTGCTAGACATACCTTTACTGTTAATATTTCGCTCACACTTACACGAATAATTGAATTCTAGGAGACCCCCGCAATGACCCGCTATGCCATCAGTCAGCCTGTAACCCAAGTTGAAGCCCCACGCTTGCTTATGGGTAAGGGTCGTTATACGGATGACGTCTCTCTCCCCCGAGAATGTTTTGCAGTTTTTTACCGGTCCCCGCACGCCCATGCAGAAATAATAAATATAAACACCGATGTAGCTAAATCCATGCCCGGAGTGATCGAAATTTTAACCGGCAAAAATTACCTCGACGATGGGGTTGGATATGTCGCCGGAAACTCACCACCTAAACGCCGGGACGGTTCACCTGGCTTTCGCCCGCCTCGCCCCGCCATCACCTCGGACCGGGTACTTCATGTGGGACACATAATCGCCTGCGTAATTGCAGAAACAATCAACCAATGTAAAGACGCAATGGAAGCTATTGATGTCCAATTCAACTCTTTACCACCACAACTTGATCCCGTAATCAACAATCAGCCGGATGCCAAGCAATTTTGGGAAGAATGCGCCAACAATGAAGTTTTTGTAGCTGAAAAAGGTGACGCTACGACGACGGAAGAAGCTTTAGCCCAGTCGGATCTCGTGATCAAAGACCGATTTAGGGTCACCCGTATTACAGCAAATACTATGGAACCACGTGCCGTTGTCGCCGATTACGATGCTGGGCGTGATCACTACACCGTATACGCTGGACAGCAGCGGCCGTTTGTTTGGCGGGAAATGATGACCCAAAACATGTTCAACATTCCAGAAAATCAGATGACGGTGATTGCCGGTGATGTAGGTGGTTCATTCGGCATGAAAGGCGGCCTTTATCCAGAAGTGCCTATTGTCGCCTGGGCCTCTAGAAAAGTGGGCCGTCCCATTAAATGGGTCTGTGAACGTAGTGAAGGGCATATAGCAGATGACCAAGGGCGTGATCTTTGGGTCGACGCGGAATTAGGTATCAACAAAGACGGTCAATTCCAGGGTGTGCGCTTTTCTGCACATGCAAATGTTGGGGCATACCTTTCAATGAATGGCTTTGGCACGCCAAACGGTATCGCTGGCTCTATCTGCAGTACTTATGCCATGCCGACCGCGCATGGGTTTTCTCGGGCCATCCTGACAAATACTTGTCCTATGGCAAACTATCGCGGGCCGTCGGGCACACCCAGCACATATATATTGGAACGTCTTGTTGACATGGCCGCGCGCGAACTCAATCTGGATCCGACCGAGATTAGGCGACGTAACTACATTCACCCAGATCAAATGCCATATAAACTCCCCACGGGTAATAGTTACGACTGTGGCGAATTTGAAAACGTCATGGATAAGTGTTTGAAAAAAGCAGATTATGTGGGAGTTACCGCACGTAAAGTAGAAGCTCAGAACCGGGGCAAGTTATACGGTGTAGGCGTATCTTCAAGCGTAGACCCTTCTGGTAGTCCTGCCGTTGAAGCAGTCGAATTACGTTTCGATCCTAGCGGGTCAGTAACCGTTATGACAGCGTCCACCGCAGGCGGTCAAAGCCACGCCACTATTTATACGCAAATTGTTTCGGAAAAACTGGGCATGGATGCGGAAAATATCCAAGTGGTAGAAGGTGATACAAGCAAACATAGTTTCGGGTCAGGTACAGGCGCAGCGCGTACTGCAACCATCTGCGGTAGCACAGTACTTCTGGCAGCTGAGAAGACCATCGAAAAAGCGCGGAGAATTGCAGCTCACCTATTAGAAGCGGCTGCAGATGACATAGAATTTGAGAGTGGAATATTTAGGGTCGCGGGCACGGATAGAGAAATTTCATTTTATGAAGTCACACAGGCTGCGTTTAACCCAAAAAAATTACCTCCTGATATAGAGATTGGATTATACGAAACCGCAACCTGGACACCTACGACCACAAACATCCCGAATAGTTTTCAAGTTTGTGAAGTCGAAATTGATCCCGAAACAGGGGTAATAGAAATTGTTCGTTACACCGAGGTCCATGACGTTGGTGTCGAACTTAATCCGTTGCTGGTCGACGGCCAAGTACAAGGCGGAATTGCACAAGCCGTTGGCCAAGCCTTGATGGAAGAAATGGCCTACGATTCTGATAGTGGACAGGTGTTAACTGGTTCATTTATGGATTATTGCATGCCGCGAGCGGCCGATTTTTGCGATTTTGATCTCGCCAGCCATCCCGTACCTACCACCACGAACCCACTCGGGGTCAAAGGTGCCGGCGAAGGTGGCACAGTCGGCTCACTTGCTGCCACCATGAATGCAATAAATGAAGCTTTGGCTCCAGTTGGTGTCAAAAATTTAATGATGCCTGCCACACCACAACGGGTGTGCATGGCTATTCGGGAAGCACAAGCTTAGTATTACCATAATGTCCAATTCAGCTGCCTATTTGGAAGGGTATAAACAATATGAAGCCTTCATGGGCCGCTGGAGCCGCCATGTAGCCGATCAATTTCTCGACTGGCTGGCCATTCCTGAGGGACTAACTTGGTTAGATGTAGGTTGTGGCGCCGGCATGCTGGGACAATCCATAGTTGAAAGTTATGCGCCAGTTGCTGTCATAGGCGTTGACCCTAAAACAGCGTCCATTGATCACGCCCGAGCACACGTCGACAACACATCTATATCTTTCAAAGTTGGCGACGCCCAGAAATTGCCCTTCGACAATGAAACATTTGATGCGGTGGTATCCGGACTAATGATTAAATTCGTGCCCGACAAGCTCAAGGCCGTAAAGGAAATGAAACGTGTCACGCGGAATGATGGTGTTATTGGTCTTTATGACTGGGATTTAGAAAACAATGCCAATATGACACGTCATTTTTGGCAAGCGGTAACGGATTTAGATGCATCATTAATGAATTATCGTGCAACTGACCGGCCTGATATGCGAGAGACCACCAGAATTTCTGATATATTTCACCAAGCAGGACTCAAAAACATTGAAGAACGGTCATTCATATTTAACGCTAGATTTAAAAATTTTGGTGATTACTGGCACCCAATTACTCATAACGCTCAAAATGTAGGTAAGTTCTATCAATCCCTGACAAATGGGCAACGCCGAGGGGTACGCGACCAGATTAAGAATATACTCCCGATTTCGAATGATGGCTCTATCACATTCGAAAGTAGTGCCTTTGCCGTGAAAGGTCGTTGTTGAATAAATTGAATCGAGGTCGCTATACGCTAGACCGCGAACAGAGGTAACTTAATTTATAACTAATATGTAAGACGGGAGAACGTTACTATGGCGCGACTTGATCGTTGCTACAACATCGCTGATTTACGATTAACAGCCCAGAAACGTCTACCTAAGGGCGTATTCGATTATATCGACAAGGGTACGGAAGATATGATTGCTCTCGGCAACAATCGAAACGCCTTCGCGAACATCAAACTCCTAAACAAGGTCATAACAGACATCTCGGATGTCCAACTTGAAACGGATATATTTGATAAGCCCGCATCACTACCCATGGCGATTGCTCCTACGGGAACGGCGGGCCTTGCTTGGTATGAAGGGGAATTCGAGTTAGCCAAGGCTGCTGCTGCAGCTGGCGTACCTTTCACTCTCGCGACCGGTTCCAACACACCGATGGAGAAACTCGCTAATGAAGCAGGAGGTCGGCTTTGGATGCAGCTTTATATGTGGAAAGAAAAGGATCTTTCTGACGACTTGGTTAAACGGGCGGCTCGGAACGGGTTTGAAGCGTTACTTTGGACCGTCGATATTGGCCATGGCTCCAACCGTGAACATAATCTTCGTAATGGCTTTGCCACCCCATACGTACTTAATACGCGTTCTGTAGTGGACATGCTACGACATCCAACCTGGCTAACATTTGTAATGGGCCGTTACTTCATGAACGGGGGCATGCCGAAACATGTTAATTACCCGGAAGGATACCAGATGCCCATTACGGGCAATGTTGCAAAATTGCGTGAAACTGCGCCAACGACCAAGCGAGCGGACAAGGTCTCTTGGGACGACGTCGACAGGTTGCGCGATATTTTCCCAGGAAAATTACTAGTCAAAGGTATCATGCGTGTCGACGATGCCCAGAAGGCTATTGAACATGGAGTTGATGGCATTGTGGTATCCAATCATGGGGGAAGAAATATGGATAGCGCCCCCCCAACCATAGCGGTTCTCCCAGAGATTGTTAAAGCGGTGGGTGATAAAATGAGTGTAATTGTCGATAGCGGAGTTAGACGTGGCAGCGATATTGTTAAGTGCTTAGCACTTGGTGCGGATGCCGTTCTTGCAGGTCGTGCAACACTATATGGAACGGCAGCTGGCGGTACGGAAGGAGCCAGGAAAGCAATCAATATTCTTAAAGACGAGATGCGCCGTACTATGGCATATGTCGGTACTCAGCGAGTATCCGACATAACCAGCGATGTGATTTGGCAAGGCTGATATCTCAAAGGTCTAATTGGGTAAATGATAACAATATTATAGTTGCCAACATCCATGAGACGACGAAATAAATATTATGTCCAATGATCTAAATTGAATTGGAGAGGCGCTCCCCCACTCAGACTAATTAGATATAAAAGCAATCGCCTCAATTTCAACAAGCCATTCTGGATCTACCAAAGATGCAAC
>CAYZMI010000014.1:6254-8430 GCA_964479475.1 uncultured Rhodospirillaceae bacterium
GGATTAGAAGATCGAGCATCTCTTCCGCAGCATGGTTGTAAATGCTATCCGGTGGGGCCACCGGTGTTGTCATAGCTAGGACATCAAGTCCTGCTTCCTCATAATACCGCTTGAAAATTTCAGCAAGCTCACCTGAAAATGGAGTAATCCCAATGAACCTATTTATACCCAGCGCCTCCATTGCTGAGAGCTGTGTCATACCCGTCGTAAACACGGGTATTCCAAACTCATTTTCCCACTTTTCAATTCGCTCGCGTTCCCCAGAAAGCCCCTCAAGCATAAAAGGTGGCGCTCCTTCAGGATGTAATAAATCGACGCCTCGTGCTGCCATTTCCGGAACCTTGACTTCGTAGGCAGCCATTACATCGCGAAATTCAGTAACGGACCGGTACCGAATGCCAAGGTATATAGATTCAAAATAGACGTTCTTTGGTATTATGCTTTCGAGCTGTGCGTGTGATGTCGATTCCTGGACCGGCTTAATAACGCCTACACGCGCCTTAATTTCATTATTGCCCGCCACATCCTTCCTCCAGAATTGCGGTATTCAAGACACAAAATGGCGATAGCCCAACAATATCAATATTGGGAATAAGCCAAATACCCGTTTTATATTAACTACTAAGGTATTCGTATTAAGCAATTTTTCATTTGAGCTAAAAATTTATAACCGGTTTGACAACCTCAAAATTTGCCATCGCTGCCATAGCATCGTTGACTTCCTCCAAACCATAACTTTTGGTGATCATGTCGTCGAACGGAAAGCGTTCTCGTCGAGAGGCCAAAAAATCTATTGCTTGGAGCCAATGCCGTGGTTCACCTGACCGAATAGTATAGTAGGTCATCTGCTGGGGCATCTGCTCCACCGGGATAGAGCCTTTTCCACCAGCGCCAATGTCGAGAAACTGACCTCCGTCTCTCAGCAAGGTAAGCCCTTCCGGGACAGCAGCATTGTTAGCGACTTGAATTACGACATCGGCGCCGCGGCCATCAGTATGATCGTGGACCCATGCGCGACGATCCTTAGGGTCACCAACATCGTCAATGTTGAGGACGTCATCAGCTCCCATCTTTTGACTTACCTTAAGTCGATGACCCGGAGCACCAATCACCAGAACCTTTTTGGCACCATGGTCTTTAGCAACCGCTGTAGCAAAATTACCGAGAGGACCACTGCCTTGTATAACGACAGTCTCATGGTCCTTTATTGCACCAAGTCGATCATAACCATGCATAACTGTCCGGTAAGCGCACGCCGCTGCGGCCGCCGACGCCGATGATACTTCATCGGGCACTTTAATAATTAGGCAGGGCGCTGGAACATACATATATTCGGAGACGCTGCCGAGAAGATAAGGGTGTTCATCACAACGATTGTGCCCCCAAGAAGCACGCCCCCGGCAAATACAGGGCTGTACGGCAACGCTACAGTAATAACAAGAACCGCAGGCAACGTAGCTCCATACGATACGATCGCCTTTCTTGACTAAATTCCCAAGAATATCCGTACGTTCACCAGCAATTTCTTCTACCACACCACAGGGTTCATGGCCCGTAATTATCGGCAGACTATCGCTGCCACCAAGTGGTCCATGCCAGCGATGCACATCAGTCCCACAAAGCGTCGAGGCAACCATTTTAACCAGTAGTGACCCAGGATCTAAGTCCGGAATTTTAACCTGTTGAATTTCAAGCGGTTGGTTATGGGCCGTAATGACAGCAGCGCGACAGTCATCCATCAAATTTCCCCTTTTCTAAATTACTTTAATGAGCGTAACACCCCCTGTACCTAACGGGGTAGTGGCAAAATAGCCAAATCACTTGGCTATAGAACTAACCCTACAAAAATTTAACAGGACATAACCTAAAATTTTTGACTACCCGAGAGAAAATGCTATGGGTTTGCTATTGCAAGGCATTCAGTATGCAAGAGGAATATAATGACAATTGATCTTGAAACGCTCGCCAATCACGAATTAAGTGATGACTGCTCCGTTTGCCGTGCGCAAGATGTCGTTTCTATGGCCTTAATTCCGGCTGCAGCAGCCTGGGAAATGGCCAATGAATTGCCACGGTTTTCTATTGCCCTACATGGGGCTGCCCATTTGATCGGCGTAATGCTAGAGGAGGGTACTCCGCGTACTGAAGTAGAGGCTGCGCTTTCCAATTTACTTGA
>CAYZMI010000014.1:8530-36578 GCA_964479475.1 uncultured Rhodospirillaceae bacterium
CGGTGATCGCACGGGTTGGCATGGAGCATTAAGAAATCTGGCCCCTCACCCGTGACCTCATAATAGGTTTTAACACCCTTATTCACAGCATAAGGCATTAAGACGCTCCGTCACTCTGCCTCGAGCGGTGCATGCAATGTTGTACCCTTGGTTACAATTCCACCCTGTGTACGTTCGGCAAGGATTGACGGTATGGGTCGTTCCCCGTCAGTTGTTAGCCACAAACGCAATAAATGACGTTTACGCTCCGGTTCTGGCCAATCCTCGAAGGCAGTCCGACCGTGCAAGGTGACATGGTTAAAGAGAAACTGTATGTCCCCAATTTCGAACCTCATTTTAATATGTAAATCTGAGAGTAACGTATCCATCAAGTCAAACGCCGCAACTTGATCCGATGTTAGGCGAGGAACCGCGTCGAAACGTTGTGTAGAATCGATGTATTGACGACCATAACGACAACTGAACCAACCTTTTACATAATTAAACACCGGGAGCACATACCATGGATCTTTACCCTCCGGTACTTCACCCCGTCGATCCCAATAGATAGGACCCGACAGCAGCTGCGCCAAATCCGGCCTTTGCGTCATCATCGCGTTATGCACCGCGACTGTACTAGCAACACTACTTAAACCACCTTCTTTGGGAGTATGAAGGCACATCAATCCAACGATATCGCATGAATCGGAATGGAAGCGCTGGTTCACGTTAGTTTGGTAGCCGCGCACCTGCGCATTGGCAACATCGTTATAATCTGCATCAGTCAAAGCTTTGACGTGACCTAGCACATGCCCCTTAGCGTTTTGTGATACCGCGCGCCCCAGATAACAACCAATCCCGAAGAATGCTGTAGCCAACTGTGCCCTATCATAACGTTCCACGGGAAATCCACGAATCAATGAAATCCCGAGACCATTCAACAATTGAGACCTAATTCTCTCGAGCCTAGGACCAAATACAGGCAGGGGGAATGTCTCCCGCGTAATCTCCATAATATGAAGCCCGCCCCTCTCGACCAAATGAACCGCTGCATCGATGTCAGCGATCTCAGCATCGCTCAAACGAAATATCCAATCGTTTCGCTTCTCAAGGTCCGTCCTCGTCCAGTCTGCGGGATCAATCACCGGTTGCCCCGTTACTGCTGGTTGGTGGCCCAAAGCAGTAATTGCGTCGTCCATCGGTCACTCCGTCTATAAAACCTATGAATTCCAAACAGGACGATCGTAACTAAGAGGCAGACTGTTGGAAACACCGGAACATTATCAATTCCGAGTAATAATTTTAGGTGTCGAAAGTGTAACGAATTTGCCAATAACTAACCGTCGCTGCCGTAGCCTTCCTTGAACGATTGGATATTTGGTGAAAGCGTAATCCAAGATTGCTTATGACTGGTATAAATATTCCACTGCGGTTTAATAAGTGATGGATCGTCTAGCGTACCGGCGAATACTACGCAGAAATTGGGCGTTACATCATAATGCGCTGTGACAGGAGACCCGCAAGTACCACAGAAAAGACGTTCCACTGATTTTCCACTTCCACCTGCAGTGCTGTAAGTACGCATTTCATCACCTAAAAATCTTACTGTGTTTTTTTTAAATATCAGCAACGTCGCGTGAGCGCTACCAGAAGCCCGCTGACAATCCCGGCAATGACACGTTCCCATCATCAGGGGTTCTTTTGCACACTCGTACCGAACAGAACTACAAAGACATCCTCCGGTCGCAAATCCTGTCATTATTTTACTCCGTTTCCTGAGTACAGCATTGTTAAAGCGCGGATCTGAGACCATTAAAGAAATTCTATAACTAAATTATCCCTAATTTTGAGGATAACCAAAATCGGATTTCCTTGGACGTCTCTGAACCGCAAAACTAGACAGTTTCTACGCCGTCTCTCATAATTATAAATAACTCAAACAGGGAGAATTAGCATGGCTTTGAGTACCCAAGATGTACTCGACCGCATAACGGAAATTCACAAGGTTATGCCAATGTACGGCCATCCTTTATGGACCGGCATGGTGGAAGGGGCCTGGAATTGGGAACAATCACGCTATGTATGTCAGCAACACGGCGGTATACCGCTACACAACCACAACTATCATGGCAATTTATACACCATTTGCCCCGATCCCAACTGGCGTGAAATGATTGCAGAAGTTGCCTATGAGGAAGCAACCGGACGCCTAATGTCTGATGGAGTATCCCACCACCGACTTTATCTCAACTACGCCAAAGGAATGGGGCTCGAACCAAATCAAATGTATGATCCACCTTACTGTGGTGGCGTCGTGGCCTTTCAAGCCTATTTCACACTGATCTGCTCCAAAAGTTTTCTCGAAGGTGTCGCGGCGCACATGTTAGCGGGCGAAGCGGCCATTCCCGGTCTTTATATTAAGATCGCCCGAAAGCTACAGGAGCAATTTGGTTTATCTGATGAGGCAGTGGCCTATTGGGTCATTCACGATAGCGCCGACGAAGAACATTCCGACGTAGGCTTTAAGTTGTTGGATCAATTTGCCAAAACGGATGAAGACCGGCAACTAGTGCTTAAAACAGTGCAACAAATGCTCGACATTCAGCATCTCATGTATGACGACATATATAAACACGCTATCGCTATCGGCGACGATACCCGAAAGGCCCAAAGCACATAATCTCCTGATAGATGACTTAAATTATGGAATATGGACTTCAATTTTTTCCCGATATCGGGCCTAGCCAAAAACCCGCACAGCAATATTGGAATGAATGTCTTGATCTAGTCGGATTATGTGATGAGTTGGGATATTCCCAGATACGGACGGTGGAGCATTATTTCGAGCCTTATGGAGGGTATAGCCCGGCACCGCATATCTTTTTGACCGCTGCCTCACAAAGATGTCGAAATGCGAGGTTGCTAACGGGGGCAGTGTTACCGATCTTTAATCATCCACTCAAAATAGCGGGTGAAATTGGCATGGTGGATGCGATTAGCAATGGCCGCCTCGATTGTGGATTTGGACGTGCATTTCTCCCGCATGAATTTCAGGGATTCGGCCGGTCGATGGATGAAAGTCGAGCAAGGTTTGAGGAAGGAGTTGCAATGGTCCAACAGCTCCTAGAGGAAGAAAACGTAACTATCGAGGGCGAATTTTTTTCTTTTAAGGATGTCACCTCTTTACCCCGGCCCACGCAGCAACCGCGCCCGCCAATTTGGACCGCGGCGCTGGGCACACAGGTTTCAGTCGCGGCAGCAGCTAAAAAGGGTCACAATTTAATGTTGGTGGCATTTGCCGGGCCCGCGATGCGAGAGGTACTCAACGTATATCGCACCACATGGAAAGAAAATGAACATTCCGGAATTGGTAAGGTCGCCATGGGCTTCCATATGTTTTGTCACTCAGACCGACAAGAGGCATATAGAATTGCAAAACCAAATGTAAATGCATATTTCGCATCTCTGATTGAGGCTATCGAATCTAAAGCAGGCTGGGGCAAAGGCACGAAGGCCTCTAAAGATTACCCAGGATACGAAGAACACATGAAAAAACTACGCGAAACGAGTTTTGATACAATGTTGGATGGCGGGACCATATTAGTTGGTACGCCGGATGACATCTGCGAACAGCTAAATGGTTATACCAATGCGGCCGGCCAATTCGAATACGTATCCATGCAAGTTAACTTCCACATGGTAACCAAAGAAGAAGCGGGTGCGTCCATGCGCCTGTTTTCCGAACAAGTAATGCCAAATATATTATGAGCCACTATCCATCCGCAGATATCAAACACACACAAATTCCATGTAATTTTTTCAGCTTTGGGACAGTCCTTATGTAGCTCTTATATGCAACTACTGTCTGACGTTTCCTATTAAACAGCATAAATTTTTTATGAAGGCGACTGAAACTTCCGTTCTAATTGTTGGGGCTGGGCCGGTTGGCCTAGCACTTGCCGGTGACCTCGGTTGGCGAGGAGTGAATTGCACGGTAATAGAACAAACAGATGGATCCATTTATCAACCCCGTCAGGATCTTGTCGGAATACGTACTATGGAATTTTGTCGGCGCTGGGGAATTGTGAATGATGTTGAAGCAAGTCCCTACCCTCGGGATTATCCGCAAGACAATATCTATATTGCGGGTAGTCTGGTAAACGGGTGGGAGATTGGACGTTACTCTTCGCCCTCTATGTCAGACGAGCTACCTCCGCCACAAAGTCCCCAAAAGCGCGAACGCTGCCCCCAAAATATGTTTGATCCAATCCTCAAACATTTTGCCAAGGCGCAAAACAGTGTGACACTCAAATACAGGCATCAATTTTTATCTTTGTCGCAAACCGAAGACGGTGTAATCACGCAAATTAAAAATCTAAAAACCGGGGAAATCGTCTGCATCAAAGCTAAATTTCTGGTTGGCTGCGATGGAGCGGGTAGTAATGTCCGTCAGTCCGTAGGCATCAAAATGGAAGGCAATCCCGCACTCACCTATACCACCAACGTAATTTTTCAATATGAAGGGTTCGAGGCATTACACAATAAGGCACCTGGATATCGATTTATTTTTCTAACCGCTAAAGGAACTTGGGCCACCATTGTCGCTATAAACGGAAAAGATCAGTGGCGCATGTCAATTGTGCGGAGTAGCGAAGAACCGCGCGATTTGATTGAAGATGAAGTGCGTGCCGCTATCACCGAGGCTGTTGGGGTGAAGTTTGATTACGAAATTTTATCGTTATTACCTTGGACACGTCGTCAATTAGTAGCGGAACGCTTTAAAAATGGACGAGTATTTCTGGCTGGAGATGCTGCTCACTGTATGTCGCCTACCGGTGGTTTCGGAATGAATACTGGGATTGGCGATGCGGTGGACATTTCATGGAAAATTGACGCAATGCTTAAGTCTTGGGGCGGGGATACTCTTCTCGATAGTTACGACAAAGAACGCCGCCCCGTTGCTATACGCAATGTTGCAGAAGCAAGCGAGAATCTTTCGCGCATGCTAACACCAGAAAAACACACGGCGTTCCTCGATGACACAGAAGAAGGAAGCAAAATACGGAAAGAAGTTGGCATCCGATTTGCCCAACGCATGAAGCGCGAGTGGCAAACACTCGGTATTCATCTCGGATATCGGTATGATAATTCACCTATCTGCATGGCCGACGGCACCGATAGCCCGCCTAGTGACGCGTCCGTCTATATTCAATCCGCCCGCCCTGGTTCGCGTGCTCCTCATGTACAATTAGCAGACGGATCCTCAACTTTGGATCTATTCGGCCGATCATTTGTCCTTTTAACATTGGGTGAAAACCCTACGAACTGCGAAGCATTGGCGAGAGCGGCAAAAGCCTGCAAAATGCCACTTAATATTATATCAATTGCGGACACTTCAGTACTTGAAGCCTATGAAGCTCGTATGATTTTAATTAGGCCGGATGGTCATGTTGCTTGGCGCAATAACTACTTGCCGAATGATCCCGGGGCGTTGTTGGACACCGTTAGAGGTTCAATTATATGAATGTAACAAAACAGCTCGCAGGAACCGACAATCTCGATAAGTTGCATGCGCACTTGCACGATCGATACATTTGTCCAGGTTGGGCAAAACCGACACCATCCCTTTACCCAGAGCCGTATAAAAATTTTGAACCTCATCTTTGGTCGTGGGAACAAGGACGAGCTGCACTGGATGCAGCAGGTAAATTGATTAGTACGGAATTGGCTGAACGTCGTAATTTGATTCTCTACAACCCAGTGGAGGGCAATGACTATGCGACGGTCCGTACCCTTATCGCCGCTTATCAAATGATATTGCCTGGTGAAACTGCACGATCACACCGACATACACCCAATGCGTTACGTTTTATTATTCAAGGTGAAGGATCATATACCATCGTCAATGGGGAACGCCTGGATATGCATCCTAACGACGTCCTACTTACGCCAAATTGGTGTTGGCATGGGCATGCAAGTGAGGCAAACGGAGCATGCTACTGGATGGATTGTCTCGATGTACCTCTCGTACATTTCCTCGAGCCCATGTTTTTTGAACAACATCCAGAAATATACGAAACTGTTGAGCAAACACCTCTAAATTCCCCGTTTCTTTTTACATGGAAGAATATTCAAGAAGAGCTAAGTAACACCGATCTCGATCCGGATGGACGATATGGGCGCCGCATAGAACTAGGCAACCCCGCACTCCACTCAATCGCGCTCCATATGAACAGAATGGAGAGCGGTACTAAAACGCGGCTAAACCGTACAACAGCAAATCAAATTATGTGTGTTGCAGAAGGCGCGGGAAAAACGACAATAGATAAGGTTACATTGGATTGGGAACGTGGCGATATCTTTGCTGTGCCGAGTTGGCGTCCATTCACCCACACAATTAAACGAGATGCGACATTATTTGAAATGAGTGATGCCCCAGTAATGGCAGCACTGGGTTGGCTTCGATTAATCGACTGAAAATACTTCCTGAATTAGCGTATAGGACATGAAATTATGACATTAACATTTGCGAATTGGGGATACGACAGGACTGCAGCAATCGGCAAAGGTGAAATTCAGATCGAAGGTTTCGACGTCGAATACTTGGAAGTGGATCACCGTGAGATGTTTGACCGGATGGGTTCATCACAGGACTTTTCAGCTTCCGAATTTTCATTCAGTGAATTCGTGATGCACTTCTCACGCGGTAACAGTCCCTTTGTTGCGATACCAGTATTTTTGTCAAAAGTCTTTAGACACAGCTTCATATTCGTTAACACCAGTGCCGGCATCAATAGTCCTAAGGACCTAGAAGGTAAGCGTGTAGGTGTTCCACTATACACGATGACCGCCGCTCTATGGCAACGTGGCCTACTGCAAGACGAATATGGGGTCGACTGGCGCAGTATTAAATGGATACAAGGCGCAATGAATGAAAGTGGTAACCATAGTCACTCCACAGGCATTCCCAGTTTACTAAAACCTGTTGACATTGGGACGGCGCCAGAAAACCAGTCAATCACCGATATGTTGATTTCTGGTGACCTCGATGCTGCAATAGGTGCGCAAGCGCCAGCTTGCGGGGCACATCCTTCAATTGGCCGACTCTTTCCTGATTTTCGGGCTGTAGAACGGGACTATTATGTCCGAACCGGCCTGTTTCCCATTATGCATCTGGTGGCGATCCGACGAGATGTTCACGAGGATAACCCGGGATTTGCACAAGCGCTTTATACGGCGTTATGCAAGTCGAAAGCCGCAGCAATGAAACGACTGCGCCACACCGGAGCTAATTGCGTAACAGTACCGTTCCTCGCCGCTGATTTGCAGGAAATCGATACTATATTTAATGGTGACCCCTATACTTACGGTGTGCCAGCAAACCACAAAACCTTGGAGACCCAGGTTCGGTATATGGTGGAACAAGACTATATCCCGGAGGGTATACCGGTGAATGACTTGTTCTTACCAGTCCAAGATCCAGAATTTTAGTGCACTCAAATCAACTGCTGAACTGGAATGCTGCGAACATCCATTTCATATTCAAGGCCTTGGACAGGCGGGCGAGCGTAATACCACGTTAGCCCTCCAAGTGCCGCCCCCCGCGACACAATTTCATCGGCCAAAAACGGATAAAGATCATGCACTGTATAAACCTGTGTTGTATTCACTTTGGCCCACCCAACTCCCAAGGCGGACAGTCGATTTTCCATGGCTTCAAGCACATACAGTGCTTTCTCCTTTAGCGCGTCTTTTGATGTTTCCCCAAACCGGATGATGCGTTCCTCGTAACTGCCAGAGGCTTCAGATGATTCAGCAGATCCCGCGATGATAAAACTTTCTACCTCGGAGGCTTCTCTCCGGTCAGGAACGGTATAGGAAAAAGCTTCGAAGCTAGGCTCAGGTGGGGCACCAATTTCTGGGCACACGTTAGAACGTGCAACGGGGTTTTCATCATTTTTAAAAATTCCCCACCGCTCCAAAGTTCCCACGTAAATTCGGTTAAAATCGATAAATCCTTGTTCTGTGAAAGGCGCGGGAGATCGTAACTCACAAGCACAAAAACTAGTGAAGGGTCTTCCTATATCTGTAAGGTGTTTCTCGATAAACTGAAAACCCAAAGCGACTGGCACGGGTTTCACAAAGCGAATGCGTTTAATCATAAATCCAGGTTCGGCAACAACGCCCCCGGAGTATTGGAAAGGCCCACGGATGTATTTGTATCCACCTGGTTCAAAGTTCGCGACCTCAAACATCTAATTGCGACCTCCGTCAGTTGTTTCGGTTATCATAATATCCACGTCGAACTGATCAAAATAGGGCTATGTTTAATAAACTCTATTTTCTACCGCTAGCGCGAATAACATGCATCCTGTAGTTTCAGAGAAACTCGGCATTGCGTGACAAAGGGCGCATCATCAAATTCAAATGAACAACACCACAACCAATCCCGGATATACCAGCGCCCAAACCATTTCCGTTCTGACCGGCGCGAGCATTATGCTCACAATGAGTATGGGCATGCGCCAAAGCTTTGGCTTGTTTTTACCGCCCGTTACACAAGACCTTGGGATATCAGTTGCCGATTTCACTTTAGCAATTGCTATTCAAAACTTTACTTGGGGTTTAACGCAACCTTTCATTGGTGCATTTGCGGATAAGTTTGGGTGCCGTCTAATGACTGTATTGGGCTCCTTCCTCTACGCAGCCGGTCTTGGCGTTACCATGATGGCAGACGGTCCTATTCTATTGTGGATCGGGCTTGGGTTCATGGTGGGTCTATCACTCTCATGCACGGCATTAAGCCTAGCACTTGCTGCGACCGCACGCGCGGTCTCCGCAACCAAACGAAGTTTGGTGTTGGGTACAGTTTCGGCCGCAGGTTCAATCGGTACATTTATAGCGGCACCCTTAGCGCAAGGGTTGATCAACAGTGACGGTTGGCTCATGGCAATGGTGGCATTTCTAGGACTTTGTGTGGTCATGGTCCCCGCAGCTTGGTTTGTCGGATCCGGTGACAAGACAGCAGCTGAACTGGCAACGCAATCGACGGCCCCTGATGCCCACTTGTCCCTTAAGGGTGTGTTGTTAGAAGCTTGGGCACATAAAGGTTACGTAACCACGTCAGTAGCCTATTTCGTTTGTGGTCTGCAGCTAATTTTTATCGCTGTCCACTTGCCAAAATACCTTGAGATCTGTGGTCAATCCCCAGAATTGGGTGCCTGGGCGCTTGGCGTCATTGGAGGGTTCAATGCTATAGGGTGTTACATTTTAGGCTGGATGGGTGGCAAGTACCCCAAGCACGTTCTTCTTGGCTCAGTTTATATTCTTCGTTCTGCATTTATCGTGGTTTATTTTTTGCTTCCTGCTACCCCTACGACTACGCTGGTCTTCGCAGCTGTTATGGGTCTTTTATGGCTTGGAGTGGCACCACTTGTTACAGGCCTCGTAGGACAAATTTTTGGGTTGCGTTATGTTGCTACCCTAACTGGGCTTGCTTTTTTCTGTCATCAAACCGGTTCATTTCTGGGTGCATGGGGTGCAGGTTTAATTTTTGATGCACTAGGAAATTACGATCTCGCCTGGCAACTCGGTGTCGTAATCGGTGTTACCGCAGGGGTCGCCCAAATTTTTGCTAATGACCGTCCAACGCCCCGTATGAGTGCCGCAATCGCTTAGCCATCTAACTCATTTCATCAACCGCCCCATTACCTCGCCAAGCAAAGTGGTTCTTAGCATGTGTCGACGGTCGGTTTCATGCGAATAATCCATCAATGCCCGATGGAGCGTACAACGATTGTCCCACATGACTAGATCACCTACCTGCCAACGGTGCCGATATGTGAATTCATCCTGGGTCGAATAGGTGAATAAATAATTTAGCAAAGGGCGGCTTTCCTCTGCCGTCATCCCCACAAAATGAGAAGTTGCGGATTCCGTAACATATAAGCCGGGTTTGCCTGTTTCGGAATGAACCCGTTTGACTGGCTGAGCAACGGGCGGATTATTATCCCGAATTACCCGGACCTCCGCCATATCACGGGTCTTATAACTCGCGATATTGGCAGCATCATGCACGGCTTCTAGTGGTGTTAATATCTCTTTCATCTTTTCAGATAAATTTTCCCAGGCGCACGTCATATTTGCGAAATGAGTATCTCCCCCTCTTTCCGGAATTTCATGACAATGGAGTAAGGACCCTAGGGCCGGTCGCCGGGTGTATGAAAAGTCGGTATGCCATTGACGTCCAGTATTTCGCGTTCTTGAGGGCTTACCGTCGGCGCTGGGATGATTAGTAACGACAAAGACTTTAGGATACCCAGGAAGCTGTTCATCAGGTCGTGTGCGATGATCGTCAAGTTCGCCAAATTTCGCGCTAAATTCGATGTGTTGACTAGGTGTCAATTCTTGGCCATGGAACACCAGCACGTTGAACTCCAGCCAAGCAGCCCGAATTTCCTTGATGAGGAATTCATCGAGGTTTTCTCTTAAATCGAGACCCCGAATTTCGGCACCAATTGCATGTGAGAGGGGTTTAATATCTAAGGACATGTATAATTCCTCAAGTAATACTCACCGGAACCTAATCCCGATAAAGATTGAGAAATCGACGGCGGTTTATGTTGGGTAAAAACAAATGTTTTTTGGTTTCGTCGCCCTCCATTTGAAAATCTACAATACAGGACGGATTGTAAGAACCATTTCCGATAAACCTGTCACAGGAAGCGGCCACAAGTACATCGATGGCTTGCTGTTCACCGAACCGTTGAGGGTCAGGTTTATCCAATGATACAGTTACGCTTCCCAAATCCCGCGTGCGGAAAACATCTTGATATACTAACGAACTCCCAAAACGGGCCTGATAATCATCAATATATGGTTCATAATCAGTCATGAGCCAAACCGCATAGTTTTTTGCCGTCGCCTGCTCGATTACGGCGGGGTAGTGAGAGTTAACAGTTTCTAATTTTTTCAGTCCTGAGAGCGTGTCAGAACCTTGGAGATGTACGGAGACAGTTTTCCTCCCGGCCAACCGCGACGACTGTTCCATTACCCCTTCTTTAATGGCTAAATTTGGTATTAGAAATTTTGTGAAAAGCCGATTTATAATCGTATCAAGTGAGAGGCCATTCAGAGTGTGATCGGCGGGGATCCATGGCAATAAATCAACGACACCAATTCGGTAATCGCTGACCACGACCCGTTCGGGCCTATTAAGGAGCCATACGGCTGCCATTTGTCCTTCGCCGCCCTGATGCGGCGGATTATCCTTGTCCGCCTGAACAGCCTCTATTCCAGATATAGCCCATTTATGGGGAAAAATTTCATCACCAGATACAGCACGAATTTCTGATAAAAATTCCGAACCAATATCATTAAAGAAATCGGGAAATGCGTTACCTTTTTCTTCTCCACAAAATAACGAATTGGCACCCCAGAGCACACAGGGTAAACGACCGGTAATTTCGGCTAAAAGCAAACCACCCAGGACATGAAATATTTCCGTCCAAAAGCCATAACCTAAAGATCTAATCAATATGTATTTGTTTGCTTCCGATGGCTGACCACAACCGTCCAGCATAACCTGCAAGTGTGAATTAGTAGGCCGGTCGAATCCTGACAAAATCTCAGGATCAGCTTTTACACCCCATGTTATAGCCTTGTCTTCAACTCCAATTAACCCTGCAACGTGGGCCATCACCGCCCATGCAACACCGTCGTTGGGTTCGAGTTCTATAACCTCCTGGGCCAAGGCTTCAGCTAACGCGATATTTTCGACTTCAATAGCTTGTATCGCTTGATGCAACAGGTCGTTTGTTGGAGTATTCATTTTAATTCTATCTATCAGGAAACTACCGCAACTGCTTCTATTTCAATCTCAAATTCAGGCCAAGCTAAGGCCGATACTTCACATATAACACTTGAGGGCCCATCTTTCGGGAAATACCGTTCACGGATATCCGAAATATCGTTAAATGCTCGTATATCTGTGACATAAACGGTTACTTTGACAATATCTTCCATACGGGCGCCACTATTCTCAAGAATGGCCTTAATATTATCCAGGACCTGAACAGCTTGTACCCGAAGGTCTCCCTTCCCAACCAAATTGCCATTTTTGTCGAGCGCCACCTGCCCTGATATCCAAAGAAGTGGGCCGGCCTCCGTCCGTACACAATTGGAATAATATTTTTTTAGTGGCACCGCGACATTGTCCGGATTGATCGCCTTTTTTCTGGGATTACCCATAATTTACCTCCCCCTTACTTCTCAATGTAATTTGCTATCGTAAAAACGACCCTCTTCTTTTAAGGCTCGCCATACATTATGCGATGTAATCGGTAACTCAACATGCCGCACACCTAAATGCCAAAGGGCGTCCACAACTGCGTTGCCAATCGCTGCGGGTGGACCAATTGTTCCGGTTTCACTACCGCCTTTGACACCAAGAATATTGCTTGGGCAAGGAATTTCTTGGAACGTCATTTTAAAATTTTCCGGCATATTTATCGCACGGGGCATCGCATAATCCATGAACGATCCCGCCAGCATTTGCCCACCCGCTCCCGTGGCATTTTCTTCGCCATATACAACATGTTCCATCATGGCCTGGCCAATACCTTGAGCTAACCCTCCCTGAATTTGACCTTCGACTATCATTGGATTGATGATGCGACCACAATCGTCCGAAGTAAAATAATCGCGGATGGTTACCTCACCACTATCAACATCGACTATTACAACAACCAAATGCATAGCCTGTGGATCATTTGTATCGGTCGGTTCATAAAAGACAGTTTCTTCCATACCTGGTGTCAGAGAACCATCTTTAGGAAGATTGGCACCGTGATAAGCAATGTCGGCCACCTCTTCAAAAGTGACTTCCCGGTCAGTGCCGCGCACGGTAAACCGAGCGTTCTCATATTCGATATCATCATATGAACATTCTAAAAGATGCGCCGCCAGTTTATGGGCTTTATCAATAATTTTTTGCGCTGCCATCACCACTGCAACCCCACCCACAGAAGCGGACCGTGATCCCCATGTACCATTTCCAAAGGGCACCCGGTCGGTATCACCTTGCGCGAGTTCAAGGTCTTCAATAGGTAAACCAAGATAATCAGCGGCAAGTTGCAGAAATGCAGTAGCATGACCCTGTCCATGCGAATGGCTACCAGAAAATACCGTTACTTTTCCGTCGCTGTGCACGCGAATTGACGCACTTTCGTAGCCACCATGGAGGCCACCGCGAACCGCCAGATTACGACTTGATCCAGTTCCAGATTTATCGAGAAAACAGGCGAGCCCAATTCCCATTAAAATTCCTTTTTTGCGTAAATATATCTGTTCCACCCGCAAATTATCGTAATCGGCTATTGCAAGTAAGTTATCCAAAAGGGAATGAGGATCACCGGAATCATAAGTTCTACCCAACAGATTAGGATAGGGAAACTGATCCGCCCGGATCAAGTTCCTTCTCCTAATTTCGACCACATCTAGGCCCATTTCCCGTGCACCATTTTCCAAAAGCCGCTCATTCACCCAGGTAGCTTCAGGACGTCCCGAACCGCGATACGCATCCACAGGCACGGTATTGGAATATGCGCCTCGAACGCACAAATGGACTGCGGGCGTGGTATAAAGCCCGGTAACAGTCTGGGGATAAGAATTACCTGGAATGCTGGGTGCAAACTGACTGAGATACCCACCTAGAGCAGCAATGGTTTCCACCTTCATTCCTATAATTTTTCCATCAACATCGAATGCCATTTTCGCTTTGGTGTGGTGATCCCGTGCTTGTGCATCAGACATAAAGGCTTCAGACCGGCTAGATGTCCATTTTACCGGTCGTCCGATAATCTTCGAGGCCCAAGTGACTACCGCCCCTTCCGCGAGATGAATTTTTAAACCAAATCCTCCGCCTACGTCTGGCGAGATTACCCGAATTTTATGCTCCGCTTCGTGTAATAAATATTTGGCAAGCCAGCGCCGAAAGTAATGAGGAATTTGACTAGTGCACCAAATTGTATAGTGATCGGTTTCGTTCTCGTACTTGGATATGAATACTCGTGGTTCGAGAGGACTACCCGCAACACGATTACTATCGAGTACCATTTCAGTGACATGGTGGGCATCCGCAAAAACAGTATCGACTACTTTCGTATCACCCTTATCGATTTCAAATACAAGGTTGCTGCCAATCTCTTGGTGTAGAATTGGCGAAGACGCATCGAGGGATTTGCTAATCTGCGACACCGACGGCAACACTTCAAATTCGATCTCAACCGCTTCAGCAGCATCCATAGCTTGAAAAAATTCTTCTGCGATTACGACCGCAATGGCATCGCCAACGTGGCAGACTTTGTCCCGTGCCAAGACTGGTTTTAATTTTTCATTCATTGGACGACCATCACTGAACGGCATAGGGTGAACACAAACTAGTTCACCATTACCAGCGGCCAGCCAATCCTCTGCCGTCAGAATTTTTATTACGCCCGGCATTTCCGATGCTCTTTTAGTCGATAAAATACGGAATTTAGCATGGGCATGGGGACTGCGAACGAAAGCTGCATAAAGCATATCCTGCAGAATTAAATCATCACAATACTGTCCCTTCCCCCTGACAAACCTGGGGTCCTCCAGCCGTCGTAGTGGTTTGCCAAAATACATATAACTAACCTTTATTTAACGCCTCTTAGTCTTAACAATAATCGCTAATGTCGCGGTCGTGACTGCAAAAAGTCAAGCACCACAAATAGCTAGGAATGACTCGGAAAAATAGCGGAAACTATCACTAAATAGAATTTTGACCCTCGCCAAAGCTGCTTGAATCGGTATGATGCCTGAATATTAAAAAAGAAAGCCCCGGCAGGAGACGTTCAACCCGAACATGGGCTTCAGCACTGAAGGTTACTAATTAGATGGCAACACGAAAGAAGGCCCCTAAGACCAAAATGTCTGCCGGGGCCCGAGAATTCATCAAACTTCAAGAATCCAAAATAGAGGTTCAACGACGGGGTAAAAGTGGCAAACCCCTTCTGTTAATTCATAGCGAAGATAATTACGAGACGACACAACCTTTCGTCGAGGAATTAGCCAAAAAGTATCGTCTTTTTATACCCCGGATGCCAGGCTTCGGGCGCTCAACATTGCCCGACTCCGTTATGACCATCGACGATATGTCTTATATCTTCTTGGACTTTCTTGAACACTACAAGCTTACGGATGTTCGGATCATGGGTTTCTCCGTAGGCGGTTGGCTTGCAGCAGAAATGGCAAGCAAAAGCTGTGCGCGTATTTCAAAATTGGTTTTAGTAGATCCGTTAGGCGTAAAAATTGGTGGTAAATACGATCGCGACATAGAGGACATCTATTATTTACCATTCGATGTGGTAAAAAAATTGAAATTCTACGACCCCGATAAGGATCCACGTATTCTTACTGCAATGAATGACCGAGAGGCCTTTTTACTGGCGAGGCACCGAGAATCGACCGCACGCCTTTGTTGGAAGCCCTATTTCCACAACCCTTCACTAAAACACCGCCTCAACCGTATTTCCGCCAAAACGTTGATGGTCTGGGGAAGTAATGACGGGCTGGTCAAACCAAAATATGGCCGTGCCTATGCCAAACTCATTCCAGGTGCAAAATTCGTTACCATACCCAAGGCCGGGCACTTCCCACATATCGAACAGCCCGAGGCCTTCATGAAAGAAGTACGCGGTTTCATCCGTTAATAGAGACGACGACCGACAGGAAAGCGAATAATGGAAACATATCATTTTACCGAATTTGCATGGCCATTCCTACCAAATGACGATGAGTTTACCTCCATGCGAGTTAATTTACCGAGCCGGGTCTACGATCCAAAGGTGGGCGCCGACTGGTATAACGAGTGTCTTGATCAGCATTTGTTAGCCGACGAACTAGGCATAAACTGCATGATCAACGAACATCATCAGACAGCGACTTGCCTTAATTCCGCAGCGCCTCTCTCAATGGCTATTGCTGCCCGCGAAACTAAAAATGCACGTCTTTGCATTCTTGGTAATCCCGTAGCCAATCTTGCAGATCCTATCCGCTGTGCTGAAGAAATGGCAATGATCGATAACCTCTCCCATGGGCGCCTTGAGTGCGGGTTCGTACGTGGAGTGCCATACGAACTGTTTGCTTCCAATGCCAATCCGACGGAAACAAATGAACGGCTATGGGAATCCATCGATCTAATGGTGAAGGCTTGGACAAGCCATGATGGGCCTTTCAATTACGAAGGCCGTTGGATACACAAACGTCAGGTAAATGTTTGGCCCCGCCCCTATCAGGAACCCCACCCCCCGATTTGGATTACTGGCGGCAGTAATATAGTCCACGGCACAGAGACCGTCCGACGGGGCTACACATTCGCAATGTTCCTCACGCCAGTGGATGGTTTGATCCGGATGTGGGGCAGCATTCGCGAAAACCTCAAAAAAATGGGTCTACCAAAACCGGCTGATGACCAGTTTGCGTTTATGCCGTTGGTAGCTGTAGGCGATACGGAAGAAGAGGCTCTCAGGCTAGTCAATGAAGTGTTTTGGTATGTGACCCACAACAAATCGGAACCACAGTTCCGGGCGCCTCCCGGTTATGTGGAGACGCAACTCTATGCAAACTTCCTATCAGGCAAATTTTCTGGTGGCAGGACCGACGCTATCCGTAAAATGGGTATGGAATACTTCCGCAAAAACCACGTCGCCATTTATGGAACGCCAGATTCGGTAGTAAAACAAATTAAGGCCCTGTATCGTAAGACCGGTGGATTTGGGCATCTTATCGCTATGCTCCATGCAGGATCCATGTCCTTCAAGGACGTTAAAAAGAGCATGACATTGTTTGCGAAGGAGGTCGTGCCTCAAATCAAAGATCTCGGCACTGTGAGTGATAGGTTTGGTCTTTTGGAAACACACGGGCGTCCTATCCCCGCCAGCAAAGCAGGAACACGCGCGGAGGCCCTCGCCGCCATGTACGCCAAGTATCATGGGATGACAGTCAAACCCAAGAAAAAGCCAAAAATTGTGCGCGGAAAAACCAAGTCGGGTACGACATCTAAGTCAAAGGCAAAAAATAACGGACGTACAAAAAAAGCAGCGTAAATTAATTTTCAATTAAACCGGGGAAATAGGATGCAGGGGATTAAGAGCCGCTACATCAACGTGGATGGTATCCGTACACACTATCTTGAAGGTGGAGACGGACCCACCATTGTGTTTATGCACTCCGGCGAATTCGGTGGTGCCTCGGAATTATCCTGGGAATTCAACCTACCCGCCTTCGCCAAGCATTTTCGTGTTGTTGCACCCGACGGCGTGGGCTTCGGCCGGACGGATAAGGTGTTCGACTTTGGCGGCGGACGTGATCGCTTCTTCAAACACTTAATCCGCTTTTTTGAAATTATGGAGATTAGCGAAGCAGATTTTATCGGTAATTCAATGGGAGGCAGCAATCTGGCAAGGATCGCCGCTAACCCACCGATGATATTTCCAATCCGATCCTTGGTGCTAGCTTCAGGAGGAGGATTTGCACCTGCAACTGAAGCACGCCAACAACTACTGGACTATGACGGCTCACCAAAGGCTATGCGTGCCCTACTCGACGGCATGTTCTACAATAAGAAGAAATGGGTCGATAATCCTGCCTACATTCGGAAACGCCAAAATATTGCGACCCTACCAGGGGCCTGGGAGTGTACAGCCGCAGTTAGGTTCAAACGTCCCACCATTAAGAAAACAGCAGGCCAATTCGGTAATCCTGATAATACGACTTACGAAAAAATTGCGGTGCCGACTTTGATTATTGCAGGTAAACAAGATCATCTACGTGAGAAGGGCTACGCACCCAAACTCGCGAGGAAAATCAAAGGGGCTAAATGTTCGGTATACGACCAGGCTGGACATTGTCCACATATAGAACATTCAACCAGATTCAATCGTGAAGCTATCGCCTTTCTCAAAGGTGTACACAAGAAACTTGGCGTGAAACGCCGATAACTCAACTGAACTGGGTTCAGACATGTCGGACCATAGTCAAGGCCACGGCCATCCACACGATGTTCCGGCGTCGAACCCACTACTGGTTGAAATTGTCCGAGGGGACCTGATAGAAAGCCGGCATCGAGGTTCAATTGCTATATGCGATTCCCACGGGGGTGTGGAACTTGCACTAGGCGATATTTTAAGTCCGGTATTCCCCCGGTCAGGTATCAAACCTATTCAAGCGTTGGCCCTCATTGAAACGGGCGCAGCCAAAGCATTCAGCTTAGGTCATGCACAAATCGCACTTGCTTGTGCTAGTCACAATGGCGCTGAAACACATGTGGATATTGTCCGCACATGGCTGGGCAAGATTGGCCTTACCGAAAATGACTTGGAATGCGGACCATCCCTACCTTGGACGGAAGAAGCACGCCGGGGGCTTTATGAAATTGGTGGTCAACCAACAACGGTCCACGATAATTGTTCAGGTAAACACACGGGTTTTCTTACCGTCTGCAAGCACATGAATTTTCCAGTTCAGGGGTACACACGATTTGAACATCCCATACAGCAGCGTCTGTTAGGTGTACTCGAACAAATGGCAGGCATGGATCTGTTCGAAGCGCCTAAAGCGATTGATGGATGTGGTATTCCTACGCTGGGCGTCCCCCTCGGCAATATCGCGCTTGCCATGGCACGACTTGGCGATCCACACGACCAGCCCGATGAGCGTCAGGCCGCATGCAATCGAGTACGCAGTTCAATGGCAGCGGAACCGTATCTAATTGCCGGCAAGGACCGTTTTTGTACGCGAGTTATAAGCGCATTAGGTCAATCTGCTCTCGTAAAGACTGGCGCCGAGGGCGTATATTGCGCCACACTCACAGACAAAAAACTCGGAGTAGCCATAAAAATTGATGATGGATCTCGCCGCGCCGCGGAGGCGGTTATGATGCGAATTTTGGAAAATCTCAACATTTTAACCGAACGTTCCAAAGGACAACTGCTAAACCTCCTAGAGCCATCAATTCTGTCTCGATCAGGAAAAATGGTCGGTGTCGTCCGTGTTACGGAAGATCTTCCGTCTTAATACAGCTAATCGCAGCGTTCTTATTTGGCGGTATTTATTTTGAACGAAAGCAAAAAAACCTTCTCACTAATGAATCCCGCCGACAAAGACCAGATTTACCGTCGGTTGAGCCTATGCCAGCAGGATTCAAATAGAAGATCTCATGATATTATTCTGATTTATCCTTTACGCTTTGTTTTCTTCGCAGTTGACCGACTTGCTGCAGCCTGTTTTCGTTTTTTGGCAGCCGAAGCGCGAGGCTTACCACCCTTAGCGGTGGTTTTTCCGTCAGCGGCTCCAACGTATGGAGAGAATACCGGCCGATAAGCTTTCTCATCAATAAACTGTTTAATGCCCTCAGCATAAGCATCGTGGCCACGGGCGGCATCCTTCATCTTAATTTCCGCGGATTTGGCCGCTAAATAATCTGCAGAGGATCGCCAAGACATACTTTGTGTTGATCGAATAGCTTGTTTGGTCGCAACGAGGACATTGGGATTTTTCTCAAGCAGTTCCTTGGCAAGTTTAAGAGTTTCTTTACGGAGGTTTTTCTTAGGTACAGAAAAATTCACCATGCCCATACGAGCAGCCTCTTTCCCGTTGAAGGTTCGTCCGGTGCAAGCATAGAACATTGCGTCACGTTGATTAAAAGTATCTGTCACCATTTTGGATACCATGCCACCGGGCAAGATACCCCAATTGACTTCGGACAAGCTAAAAATTGCATCGTCAGCGGCAACCGAAAAATCGGCACAGATACAATGTGTGAACGCCCCACCTATGCAAAAGCCATTAACCATGGAGATAGTAGGTTTGTTATACATCCAGAGTTTTTCGTTGCGCCATTTACTGTCGTTGTATGCTTTCGATTTGACGTCGGGTTTTCCATCGGTCTCCCGAAAGAACTCTTTAAGATCCTGACCGGCGCTGTAGGAAACGCCCTCACCCGTCAAAATTACCAACTTTGTATCAGCATCTGTTTCTAGGCGGTTAAGAATATCCATCATTTCGGCATGAAATGTTGGACTCATGGCATTTCGTTTTTCGGGCCGGTTAAAAATTACCCAGGTAATGCCATCCTTTTGTTGATCAACTTTGACGCATGTATATTTCTTTTTGAGCACTTTCTTCTCCCTGTATTAAGTAGTTGCTATCAGCAAAGCGTTGACTACAACTTTGCCTATCAATCACAAATTGTGATTATTCCTGCGATACGATTAGGCGCGAATTGTAAGTGTGGATCAAAGGCAAGTCTATCCGTTTGAAGCAGGCACTGATTAAGTCGTGCTCTAAATTATCAATACCCTCATATACAACTTGAAGGAGGCGTATGAATAATTCGTGATAGCAGACTAATCGAACGTCCAGAACTAAAAAGGGCATCGACTGCTTTACAATCGACTGCCGGACGCCCGAATGTTAAGAAAATCATTAATGCTCGGGTGAGTTCAGCATGGAAATCGGTTAAATTTTATCGCTAATCTATTTTTTTGCGCGACTAAACACCTTGCACCACCGGATTAATCAGCGTGCCGATACCGTCCACTTCAATCGTGACCGTATCTCCTGGTTTCAAAAATATTCCTCTAGGACGCCCAACTCCTGAGGGTGTCCCGGTGGAGACGACGTCACCGGGCAATAGAGTGAGACTTCGGCTCAGCCACTCTATCTGCTCGGCAATATCAAAGATTAAATCTGAAACGTACTCATCTTGCATTTTCTCATCATTGACCCAAAGCTGTAGGCGACATTGATAGGGGTCCGCAATTTGATCAGCTGGTGTAATCCAAGGCCCCATGGGTGCCGAACCTTGAAATACTTTATGCCCAAACCAATCGACGCCAAACCGTGGCCAATCATCACGCTTGCCACGGTCTCGGGCGGATAAATCGTTGAGTATCGTGTAGCCGGCAACATGCTCAAACGCTTTTTCAGTTGGAATGTGCCGCCCCCCTTTCCCTATGACGACTGCAAACTCGGCTTCCCAGTCAACCATATTTGAAACGCTAGGCAATTCAATATTGGCACCCGGACCAATAACACAATGAGGTGCGGATTTTATAAAAAAGTAGGGATCCGTCACCGATTTGTCGGGATAAGTTTTACCGTCAGGTGACATTTCCATGGCATGTTTCTTGTAATTGGCACCGGCGCAATAGATACAAGGTGGATATAGGAGTGGCGCCATCAAATTTACCTCCCCTAATGACACAGTTTTGCCTTCCTTCTCCGCTAATTCGTGAAGCGCCGTACATGCGCTGTCCCAATTTTCCATAATCGAGAGAGTACTAATTGACCAATCGTGTTCTCCAGCTGCATCACGAAGATCCAGCACTTGATCATCTCCAATTAGAAGACCGGGACGTGGCAAGCCATCGGGTCCCGCATAATTAAGTAATTTGAAGTCGGCCATATTATTTCTCCACCTCGCTAAACTTGAATAAGATTAAATTTTGGCATTTTCCGACCCCACCAACAATAAATTCGACTAATTATATCTAGCCCTTGAAATAAGGTGTCATCATTTGAGATGTTACATACTTTAGAAATAATGGAAATATGAACAATGTCGAACGTTACCCTTGAACAGGCCTCGACCATTATAGATACAGCACTCGCTACCGGCCGAGAATTAAATCTCAAGCCATTGACCTTTACCGTACTAGACGCCGGTGGTCATTTGGTAGCCATGAAGCGGGAAGATAAATCATCTCTATTACGATTTGATATTGCGTCTGGTAAGGCGTGGGGTTCACTCGGCATGGGCGCGTCGACACGTGCCATGGGCGGACGTTACGAGAGAAATCCAGGATTTTTCGGTGCCGTCGCTATCCTAGCCGATGGCCGGATGCCACTTAGTCCCGGCGGGGTATTAATTCTTGATGAAAAGGATGAAGTGATTGGTGCGGTAGGCGCCAGTGGGGATTCAGGTGATAATGACGAAAAATGTGTTATGGCCGGTATCGAAGCCGCTGGACTAAAGTCTGGCTAATTTGAATGGGCGTATAGCCAAGCATGAAGTCGAACAATCTAGTTTACCTTGATAGATCACCATTCTCCGGATCAGATATGGAGAAAATACAGGCGCTGGGTGAGAAACAGCGCCTCCTTTATCGTTGGTTTCGCAGTGAGCGAATAACTCAGCCCAAACGAGATCAGTACATACTCTATTCGGGTACGCGCGGGTCCACACCTTACGCGGCCTATCGAGTTGAACGTAACAAAGACGGAATTTATAGTCTCTTTAACCAACGCACGAATGACATTTTATGTGAAAACCGAGCTCTCGACGGAGTTTTAGACAATTTGCCTGATGATTTTTTTTACTCTTTATAATCATCTACAAACAAAAAGCAGGAAAATATGACTTTATCTTCCTTTAACTTAATGAATTGGATAGATGAAAATCGACATCTGCTAAGGCCGCCGGTACTCAATCAAACTATATTTAGTGACGATGATTTAATTGTGCAGATTGTTGGTGGCCCAAACGTTCGTACGGATTATCATGATGACCCCTACGAAGAGTTCTTTTATCAAATCAAAGGTAATATTATTCTCAAAGTGGTGGAAAATGGCGAACTCCGTGATATTCCTATCGATGAAGGTAACATTCTCCTAATTCCGCCTCACCTGCCACACTCCCCGCAACGCCCGGATCCTGAAAGCATTGGCATGGTCGTCGAACGCGTACGCCCCAAAGGTGTTATGGATGCATTTGAATGGTATTGCGATAATTGCGGTGCAAAAATTTGGCGGCGTCAAGTTCGCGTCGATAGTATCGTCGAAGATTTACCGCCAGTATTCGATGAATATTATGGATCAGTCGCTCATGGAACCTGTGATCAATGCGGTAATCCAAATCCCAAAAGATTAAATGCACCACAGTAAGGCAAGTCAATTTTTTGAATTTATAAAGACTGATTTTTTTATATAAATTTTGTTTTTTAAAACCTAGCACAGATCAAAGAAAATGCCTGGTATGTCGAAAAATTAACATTGTAATACAATAATTTAAAAAGATTTTTAAAACTAATTTCTTAAAAAATTAATCATAATTCAAATTATCAATTTGATTAACGACAATCACCACAGTTTCGATTTCGTCCAATTAATGCAAACGAGCCGGTGCGTTGTTTGTATTGCGCTTACGTAAAAGATCCATCGCCTCATCCAAGCCATTCAAGGTCATGGGAAACATTCTACCTCCAAGCAACCGTTGTATAATTTGTGTGGACATGGTTTGCGGCCACCTCTCTGTGGGTTCTGGATTTATCCAAACTATATCTGGAAAGTGATTCATCATCCGGGACATCCAAACCATACCCGGCTCATCATTCCAGTGTTCGACAGACCCACCAGGTTCAGTTACTTCATATGGGCTCATAGTCGCATCGCCGATAAATATAACCTTATAGTCATGACTATATTTGTTGAGTACATCCCAGGTAGAAATAAACTCATTATGGCCGCGCCGATTTTCACGCCAAACTCGTTCATAAATAAAATTGTGAAAATAGTAATATTCGAGATGTTTAAATTCTGTTTTTGCGGCGGAAAACAATTCTTCACTGACCTTGACATGGCTATCCATAGTTCCGCCGACATCAATAAATAGAAGGACTTTAATTCGGTTACGCCTTTCGGGCCGCATCTTAATATCGAGTAAACCTGCATTCCGCGCGGTCAAAGAAATGGTCTCATCTAGGTCAAACTCATCCTCAGCACCTTCGCGAATAAATTTTCTAAGTCGACGTAATGCTAACTTTAGATTGCGAATTCCGATGTCGACATCACCGGATAGGTTACGGTGCTCTCGCTTCTTCCATACCTTTGTCGCACTACCTCCTCCCCCCTCACCGCCAATACGAACGCCGGCCGGATTTACACCCGAATTTCCGAAAGGAGATGTGCCGTTGGTTCCTATCCATTTATTGCCTCCCGAATGGGCACCGTCCTGTTCTTCAAGTCGTTTTCGTAATTCATCCAGTAGTTCTTCAAAATCCATCTTTTCCAGTTTTTCTAATTCTTCTTGGCTAAAAACTCGTTGCGTCATTGCACGCAGCCACTGTTCCGGAATACCTGCCTGGAACAACACTTGACTATCTTTTATTAATCCCTGGAAAAAAGCGCCGAATACTGTATCGAAAACGTCGTAATATTTTTCATCCTTTATCAAAGAGGCACGGGCAAGATAGAAAAAATCATCAACACTCGAGCCACATACACCACTTTCCATGGCCTCGAGTAGCATTAGATATTCTCGGATAGTTACGGGTACCTTTGCGTCCCTTAACTCATGGAAAAATTCGACAAACATATAAAATTTCCATCGGTGTGAATCTTCTCTACCTCAGACACGCCATCTTATGGGCGGCCGGAAAACAAATAAAACAAGAATAATGGTAGGATACTATCCCTGTCGCCTGGACAAAAAGGCTAGTCGTTCAAACATGTGAACATCCTGTTCATTCTTAAGCAATGCACCATAAAGCTGCGGGATGGCATTACTCGAATTTTCTCGAATGGCCTCAGGAGAAATATCTTCAACGACGAGTAGCTTGATCCAATCCAGCAATTCAGATGTCGAAGGTTTCTTTTTGATTCCATTCACTTCACGTAAAGAATAAAACACCTCTAATGCTTCTTTTAGAAGTTTCTTTTTTATCTCGGGAAAGTGGACATGGACAATCTGTTCCATTGTCTCGTGATCAGGAAACCGAATGTAATGAAAAAAACACCGTCGTAGGAATGCGTCCGGTAATTCCTTTTCATTGTTGGAAGTAATTATGACGACGGGACGGTGTTTTGCCTGAATTGTTTCCTGAGTTTCGTAAACATAAAACTCCATGCGATCGAGTTCCTGCAACAAATCATTAGGAAATTCAATATCCGCTTTATCAATTTCATCGATTAATACTACGGCTTGTTCATCTGCCTCAAACGCCTGCCAAACGGGGCCCTGTTCAATATAATTTCGAATGTCTTGAACCTTCTGTTCACCCAGCTGCGAATCTCGCAAACGAGACACCGCATCATACTCATAAAGCCCGTGCTTTGCCTTTGTGGTGGATTTGATGTGCCATTGGTAAAGCGATTTTCCAAGAGCTTTTGCGACCTCTTCTGCCAACAGCGTCTTTCCAGTTCCCGGCTCTCCCTTGATCAATAGAGGACGTTCCAACGCCACCGCTGCATTGACCGCCATATTCAGGTCTTCCGTAGTGACATATGTCTGGGTTCCGGTAAACTTCATCACTCTATTATCCAAAAAAAGGGTTGCAAATAAGTGTCGGCGCAAACTAGATCAGGGTAGGGTTTCGATCAAGGATTTCAGAGTCTTATTGAAATAAACACAGAAATATAAAACGAGAAATTATGATGACTGCAGTTGCTATCACTTTACACGTCTTATCAGCCGTGATTTGGGTTGGGGGAATGTTTTTTGCGGTATATGTACTTCGCCTGGCCGCTGGACCCATGGAACCCACCGAACGCGTACCTTTATGGCAACGCTCGTTTGCAAAATTTTTTCCCTGGGTTTGGGTCGCGGTAGTCCTTTTACCGGCGTCGGGGTATTGGTTGATATTCGACCTACACGGTGATTTTCTTGCACTTCCGGTGCCCTACCACATTATGCATGCGCTCGGTTGGATCATGATATTAATCTTTTTACACCTTTGGTTTGCACCATACGCTCGATTTAAAGTGGCTATTGCCAACGGGAATATTCCTGAAGCCGGTAAACAACTAAATACAATTCGGTTGTTGGTAACCACAAACCTTTATTTGGGAGTAATTAACATCATGATAGGAACGTCGGGAGGATTTTGGAGCTAATTTTCAATTTCCACAATTCGATCATTTTAACGACGAATAACTAATTACTAATCCTCGTTGATATATTCCAAACGAGAGGAAGTGTGTTCCGGATTTGGCAACTAGATTTTAATTCCAATGTCATTCTTTTCTGCTACATCGCAGACTAGATTGGCAAGGGCCATGTAACCCACACCTTGATCGGAGTTTTGTTTAAAAAGCGTAATCTGCTTGGGCGATGATCGTCCTTCTTGCCGACCATTTAATATTTCACCCATCTCTAGGACATCGTTCCACTGGATAATACCCTGCTCCACCGGCTCCCAAAGATCGCCGTGTTCATCAACAATAGATTGTTCGAGGATATTGACCAAAATTAGGTCCGCACGTCTAACCGCTTCGTCATCTACTTCGCGACGCCTGCGCGCGAGCCCTGCCTGCTCTTTGACACCCTTATTGGAATTCACGATTGAGGTAATATGCTGACCCGGCTCAAGCCAATCACCAAACAATGCAGGGACGTTGGTGTTTGTTGCCATACAAATTAAATCTGATCCACGCGCCGCTTCCTGCGGTTCATCAACCGCACTCAGCAATATGTCAACATGCGGGGTCATTTCTTCAATAAACTTTTTTCGATTTTTGGCACTTCGGCTATAAACTCGAACCTCTTCTATGGGTCTGATAGCCAACATAGCGATCAAATGTCGCCGAGCCTGCAGACCTGTGCCGTATAGCGCCATAATCTTACAATCTTGTCGTGCCAACAGGTCAGTTCCCACGGCACTTGTAATAGATGTCTCCGTCCCAAATGTTTCTTCGAAACTGTCGAATTCATACAGTGGCAACGAACCAACTATGATCGCTTTCAATTCAGCGGTCTCGCTATCATATGCGACGTATACGCGTCGCCCGGTTCGATCATATTGTTGCGCGTTGTTATCGAAAGTGAACCGTTCGGCATGGATGAACATCCCAGCAATCCCCAATGAAGAACAGCCGCCGGGATGAACCGTCAAACGCCGATCTTCGTGCTGCATTCGTACTCTTAAGGCAGCATAAGACGGCGTAGTCCCAAGATCCGTAAAACCCTGGCGGACTGCTTCAATAGCGTCTCCAATTTTTATAAGTCCCGCTAGCTCCCTTGAATCGATTAACAGGGTCATTCAATCGCCGCGATGACCATAATTTCGACTTTCGTATTAGCCGTTAGATCCACGCCAACGCAAGCGCGAGCCGGAAGGTGTTTACTGCCGATCCAATCTATCCACACTTCATTCATTTCGTCCTTTTGCTGCATATCTGCGATGTAAACCACAGAACTGAGAATTTTGGATTTGTCTGTACCGGCTTCGCCGAGTACTGCGTCAATTTTAGCCAAAACTTCCACAGTCTGCTCCGAGATAGACGCCAGTTTATCGTCAGCTACGACACCAGATAAATAAGCGATACCGTTATGGACAACTGCCCGTGCATTCCATTGGCCCGGTTGTATGCGTTCTATAGACATAACAATCTCCGTTTAACTAATTAAAAAATCCGAAATTTTTTGGGCCACTATCGAAGCTTGTTCCAATATCACCGCGTGCCCGGCACCATCAATCACCTCTATGCTAGAGCCCGATAATGAAGCACCATAGGCAGCCGCATGAGCGGACGGAACAAACCGGTCCTCACTACCCCAAAGGATCAACGTGGGTCCTAAGAAGCGATGAAGCCTGTGGCGTAATTTAGCATGATAGAAATAAGGGGGCTTAAAGCCAATTCGGGATGAAAAACGAAATACCTGATAGCGCCTCATTCCCTGCGCCTTTTCGTCAGGCCAATCGGGAAATAGCTCTTGCGCCAATTGGCTTTCACCTTCGGCAAACAGCATAGAGCGCAAATCTGCTATCCCGCCATTACGGGGTTGCACTGCCATGAACAAATCCCCAATGGGCTCATTTTCCACAAAAACTCCTGTTGCACCGATCAACACTAATTTACCGACACGTTCAGGATTGCGTGCTGCAATTTCAGCTGCAAGCCATCCCCCTATACTATTTCCTATAACTGTTGGACGATCGAGATCTAAGGCGTCCATTACCTCCAGAGTATGGAAGACCAAATCATCAATCGTTTCTAAGGTATCGTCTTCATCTGTCCCCACACACCCCGGATGTGCGGGCGCAAT
>CAYZMI010000014.1:36678-44623 GCA_964479475.1 uncultured Rhodospirillaceae bacterium
GCAAACAATCGCATCGACTTACGAGCAAGTTCATCCTTCATATTGCCAAATTGGAATTGAATTAAAAGGTTGCCAACCTGAGCGTCTTCGATGAACTCCCAAAGTTTGGCACGCACGGTTTCGGGACTGCCCACCATAATAGAATTTTTGGATTCTAGATCTTCCCAGTCCTTTGCATCACCCAGCATCTCACCGCTAGACCGTGGTAAATTTAAAAATGCCTCCCAAGATCGAAGAGATTGAGACGGGACCCCTGGACCAAAAGTCATCGACCGACCTTCGCGGCGCAAATGACCTTTTAAGCAGTTACGTAAAAAATAGAACACACCTTCATTACATTCCTCTCGGGCTTGTTCATCCGTTTCTGATACGTAGACCGATAACAAAACTCCCATTTTATAGGGCGTATATGTTTTGCCATTATCGGTCATGACTTTAGCAAATTCTTTCGCTGCCATTCGCGTTCCGCCACCATGGGAACGGGACGAAAGGAAGTAACAATAGCCGCGCTTTGCAACCTCTACCATCGACTCCAAACTGCGAGAGCCTGGCACCCAAACTTCAGGATGGGGTGTCTGCAGAGGCCGCGGCCAAACATTTACATACCGCATCGGATAACACGGGCCATCATGCTGAAAAGGGCCATCGTCCGTCCAGCTTTTAACAATAAGATCAATGGCCTCCCAGTGCCTCCTTCGCCCATGCGGCGATGGTACATTATAATTAAATGATTCGGGACCACCTCCTACGGCAAACCCAGCTATCAACCGCCCGTCAGACATATTGTCGAGCATCGCGTACTCTTCGGCTACACGCAGCGGATTAAGATACATGGGTGGCAAATTAGCCAAAATGACAATTTTACCATTCTTGGTCTTTTGGCTCAGTGCCGATGCGATGATGTTGGGTGACGGCATTATTCCGTAGATATTTTGATGATGCTCGTTTAGGACCATGCCATCAAAGCCCAACTCATCCGCATAAACGAGTTGGTCTATATACTCTTGATAAAGCCCCCTACTCTTTTCCCTATCCCATAAAGTATTAGGAACGGTAACCCAACCGCTCTCATATTTATCGTCAAAATCGGCAGGCAAATGCGGATATGCCATAAAATGCCAGCAGAAAAGGCGCACGGGATGCATAGGAGATCCTCCTGTCATAAGTAATCAGTCTAAATGACCGATTTTTTAGGAAATCCTATGATGGCGATTGTTACCTCACCCGGCAAGCAGATCAAACGGAATACAACAAAAAACAAGTATGGTTGTGTTTCTCCATAATTCTCCGATTAATTTATGTTAGAATTAGTTGAAAATTCAGGCTCTGTTTATTCATCAAAGAGACCCGTTGGTTTACATAGGTAAATCTCAAAAAAGAGAAATCCCTAATTCTTAGTTCGCAAAACATCCAGGAACATGTATAAGGCCGCGTCTCAATTTACAGGGAATACCGCATGGGTATCGAACTAGCCAGCGCACTTGTTACGACTGACTGGCTCGCCGAACACAGAAAAAATTCAACAATACGTATTGTGGATGCCTCCTGGTATTTGCCGACTATGAATCGAAATGGTGCCGCTGAATATAAAGTCGGACACATACCGGGGGCGGTATTTTGGGATATAGACGATATTGCAGATGGCAAGAGTCCACTACCGCACATGTTTCCGTCCCCTGAAATATTTTCAAAACATATGCAACGACTTGGCATCAGCAACGAAACAGCCGTCATTATTTACGATGGGATGGGTTTGTTTACCGCTGCACGCCCATGGTGGATGTTGCGTGCATTTGGCCACGAGCGGGTCGCGATTCTTGATGGTGGTTTACCAAAGTGGATTGCGGAGGGGAACCCTGTCACTGACCGTCAGACAAACGACCAAGCAGCACAATTTACGGCCAAATTTCGACCCGAAATGGTTAGAAATTTTGCTCAAGTATTAGAGAATCTCAATTCAAAAACAGAGCAAATACTCGATGCACGTCCATTCGGTCGTTACGAAGGGAGTGAACCGGAACCGCGGCCAAATTGCCGGGCGGGTCACATTCCGGAAAGTCACAACCTTCCATACGATCATTTAATCGACCCGCAAACAAAAATGGTTCTCCCAAAGAACTGTTTAAAAGGTCGTTATACCGACGCTGGCATTAATTTCGATAAACCCGTTGTAACTAGCTGCGGATCAGGTGTGACGGCATGCATACTAGCACTTGGATTACACCTACTAGGTAAAGATGATATCGCAGTTTATGATGGATCTTGGTCGGAATGGGGAACTCGCCCCGAAGCACCAATAGAAACAATTATCTAACGGCAAATCTCCCGCTACTTTTATCTCGGCATCACCAGTGCCATGATAGACCCAATACATTTAAATCACGACCTGTTCGGTCTTTACATGATAGTACGGAAATGAAGCAAAACACCCTAATTACAACAGCTGGACGAGATCCAGAAAACAACCATGGCATCGTAAACCCACCCGTCTACCATGCCTCAACTATTGTCTCACCGACACTCGAAGAATTTCGTGAAAAACGAAAAAATCGTTGGAAACCAGGCGTCTTTACATACGGCCGCCAAGGAACGCCAACCCATGAAGCCTTTGAAGTAGCATGTGCGCAACTGCTGGGAGGCGACAGAGCAGTTGCCATGTCATCAGGGCTGGCTGCGATCAACGCCGCGATGCTGGCTTACTTACAATCTGGCGACCATGTACTGATGGTGGATTCGGTTTACGGGCCAGCGCGCATGTTTTGCCAAAATTTTTTGGGACGATTTGGGGTAGAGACGACATATTATGACCCCTTAATAGGTTCCGGCATAGCTGACCTGATCCAGGACAACACAAAAATTGTCTACACGGAATCACCGGGTTCGTTGACCTTTGAAGTCCAGGACATTAGAGCCATCGCCGATGAGGCTCATAAACGCGACTGCGTAGTTATTATGGATGACACCTGGTCAAGCGGAGTGTTTTTTAAACCCTTTGAACATGGAGTCGATATCTCCGTAATAGCGGCCACAAAATATATCGTTGGCCATTCAGACGTAATGATGGGCGTCATCACTATGACTGACCAACACTGGGATCGCGTACGACCCTCCGCCTCTGCCTTAGGTGCAAATTCGGGGCCGGATGACGTATACTTAGCTCTTCGCGGGTTACGCACAATCGGGATCCGCATGAACCAACATCACACAAACGGGCTCAAGCTTGCCCGCTGGCTCCAGGCACGACCAGAAGTCGCTGACGTTCTCCATCCTGGTTTACCAGAAAATCCTAGCCATGAATTGTGGAAACGTGATTTTACTGGTGCGAGCGGATTATTTGGGGTCGTTTTGAAGCCTTATTCAGAAAACGCTCTAGCGGCTATGCTAGACGGTTTGGAGCTATACGGGATGGGAGCAAGTTGGGGTGGTTTTGAAAGCTTGATCCTCCTCACAGACCCCAAATCTATACGCGTCGCAACCCTAGAACGTTGGCAAAATGTCGGGCCGACATTACGTATTCATGCTGGAATAGAAGATGCCGACGACTTGATAGCCGACCTCGAAAAAGGTTTTGAACGACTTAACGCTAATGCGTAATCACAATTGGAAACACTGCTATGTTTAGAAATAGCACACCCAAATACAGTGAGAGGACAATAATTAGCGCCATTGATAGTATTACCTTTGACGAACTAGGCCTCGTGCCGGCCATAGCGCAACAACATGATACCGGCGAAGTCTTAATGATGGCCTGGATGAATGCGGACTCAATCAACGAAACACTGCTTACAAGCCAGGTATGTTATTTTTCTCGCTCACGAAAACAGCTTTGGCGTAAGGGAGAAAGTTCTGGTCAAACTCAAAAATTGATTGATTTACGTATCGACTGCGATGGCGACACCATTTTGTTGCAAGTGGATCAAGAGGGGGTTGCCTGCCACACAGGCAGACGGAATTGTTTTTTTAATGCCATCCGCGAAGGCGGTACTCAGGTAATCGCAGATGTAATTGTCGACCCCGACAAGCTTTACAAAGATGTCTGAAGAAATACTGACGGAAGATCAAGGAATTCAGGTTTCACTTCTTACCGGCTTTCTGGGAAGTGGTAAAACGACATTGTTGAATAGCTTGCTCCGTCATTCCGATATGGCGGAGACTGCCGTATTGATAAACGAGTTTGGTGATATCGGAATCGATCACATGCTCGTTGAATCTGTTGACGAAGAAATTGTACAACTTACGACAGGGTGTCTGTGTTGTACGGTTCAGGGTGACTTAACCCGCGCATTACGAGAATTATTTTTGAAACGCGCTAAGGGCGAGGTGACTAAGTTCCAACGGGTATTGATCGAGACAACTGGATTAGCCGACCCTGCGCCAATTCTCCACACTTTGATCAACGACCCGATACTAGCGCACAGGTATTTCTTAGATGGTGTAATTTCCACCATCGACGCGGTACACGGAGCCGGTCAATTAGAACGACATGCCGAATGTCGCAAACAAACAGCAGTCGCCGACCGCATTGTCATGACAAAAACAGATATAGCCAAGAAAACTACCCTACCCTCCCTCGAGGCCGCTGTAAAAAGCTACAATCCGGCAGCTCCAATTCTCCATGTATCTCATGGCGACATAATACCATCAGAGTTATTCGGATGCGGTCTTTACGACCCAAATACAAAAAGTTTTGATGTACAAAATTGGCTACGCGAAGAAGCTTATCAAGTTCAACAGACTAAGGATGAACACGGACATAAGGGACACGACCACCAGCATTTGAATGTAAATCGTCACGATTCGGAAATTGAATCATTTTGCATGACTTATGATGACCCTATTGAATGGCCAGCATTTATTGCTTGGATACAAACACTGATCACCCACAAAGGAGAAAACCTATTACGTATTAAAGGGCTTGTTAGCATTGTTAATGAGAAACAACCCATTGCCATTCACGGTGTTCAACACGTATTTCATAATCCTGTTCGGTTGCCGAATTGGCCGAGCGACGATCACCGCACACGCATCGTATTTATTACGCGCGACTTGGAAACAGGTGTCATAGCAAAAAGTCTCGATGCTCTTCAAAATGCCGCAAAATCAACTGCAACAAAAACCGTCTAAACACGTTTAAATAAAATCCAGTTTTAAATTAGTTGAACAACGATTTTATTTGTCTTTTGGTTCGTAAGATTTCCCCCAACGATCAAGATAAACAACCTCTCTGAAATCCTTACGTCCCAAAGTACCAAAATTTCCCTTGGGATACCCAATGGGAATAATCGCATATGAATTGGTATTGGGCGGTAGACCAAGAATATTTTGCGTTTCTTTTTCATAAAACAGGTGCCGAGTAGTCAAGGTTGCGCCGAGCCCCAACGCTCGCGCCGCTAGCAATATGTTTTGAACCGCGGGATAGATCGAAGCACCCAATGTTCGATGGCTACGGGCAGGTTCTGCGTCATCACTTTCAATTAAACAAGGAATAATCCACACCGGTGCTTCATGGATATGATCCGTTAGGTATGCAACTGCTCGATGCTGACGTTCTTTTTTATCCCGTTCCGGCCCGGGTGGCGGCATTCGGGCCTCGTACTGTGGCTGCCGTACTTCGTCAAATGCACGTTTATAATAAGGTTGGATCGCATTTTTTATTCCAGGGTCTTTTACGACGATGAATCTCCATCGCTGTGTATTGCCACCATTAGGAGCGCATGTTGCCGCATCTAAAATTTGATTGATTAATTCGTCAGGCACAGGATCTGGCTTTAAACGCCTCATGGCTCGCAGCGTATGAATAGTTTCAAATAAGTTAATTTGTTCCGTCATTGGTCCTTATTCCCTAAAATCGTATATCGACGTGAATATTCCAACGCCGCTTTAAAGCTTAAAAAAAGCATTTTCAATGGTTACATCCACTATCTAACTAATGATGAGAGAGGAATAAGTGATGCGTTAAGCCTTCATGATTTAACTATTTCGCTAAGTTGACAGAAGCCGTTATATACAGACAAATATTACGCTCATCTAACTAGCGAAATTATAGGATAAACGATGTTAAGCCAGGGAATACGGGGCAGACTATTCTTATACCTTTGGTTAACTCTCGGGGTTACTACAACCACTGCAAATGCAAGCTATCTATTGGTTTTTGCCGCTGCAAGTACAACCGATACACTCGAAGAAGTATTTAAAAAATTCACCCTGCGAACCGGTTTAAAAATTCGAGCTTCCTACGCATCTTCCGGTGCGCTAGCGCGCCAAATTGAGTTTGGCGCGCCGGCAAATCTGTTCTTGTCAGCCACCCCCCTCTGGGTCGATTGGGCAAAAAGCAAGAAGCTCTTGTCAAATAATTCGGATAAAGAGATATTCCAAAATAGTTTGGTCCTCGTGACGAACAACACTCAAAGGCACTCAACCCCAGCTGGCAGCAATATCCAAAAATATTTATCCCAGTCTAATGGGAGGCTAGCCATGGGTGATCCCGGTCACGTCCCCGCCGGTGTTTATGCGAAAATCGCCCTCCAATCACTCGGAATGTGGAAATTCGTCGTCAACCGCACCGCTCGATTGCCTGATGTTCGTGCTACCCTCCGAATAATCGAAAGAGGAGAATTAAAGTTAGGCATCGTTTACCACACTGACGCGCTGATGAGCAAAAATGTGAAAATTCTTGAGACCTTTCCCCAAGATACTCATCCGCCCATTTCATACATTTTGTCTCGCGTACGTGAATTCGACACTGCAGCAACAAAGCGTTTGTATGAATTTTTATTATCGCCAGCGGCAAAGTTAGTGTACCGCAAAGACGGATTTTTGACTGATTAGATCATGAATTTTTTAACGCCTCTGGAAATCGAGGCCATCGAGTTAAGCCTTCGGGTCAGCACCTTTGCAATGGCTTGGAGCCTGCCCCTTGCAATCGGCATCGCGTGGCTTTTAGCCCGATTCAATTTTCCTGGTAAAACCCTCCTCGATTCCTTAGTTCATTTGCCACTTGTACTACCCCCTGTCGTGGTCGGTTATTTGCTCCTAATATCTATGGGACGCAAAGGTGTAATTGGCGCTTGGCTGTATGACATATTTGGCATTTCTTTTGCGTTCTCCTGGCGTGGCGCGGCCATTGCATCAGGTGTTATTGCGTTTCCCTTGGTCGTTCGCGCCATTCGTCTTTCAATGGAAGCAGTCGATCAACGCCTTGAAGAGGCAGCCCGAACCCTCGGAGCATCTCCACTAAATGTATTTTTCACCATAACATTGCCGCTCGTTGCTCCCGGAATTCTGGCAGGTACAATTTTGGGTTTTGCTCGTTGTTTAAGTGAATTTGGCGCGACTATTACATTTGTTTCTAACATACCCGGCGAGACAAGAACGTTACCTATTGCCCTATACAATTTCACGCAAATACCGGGTGGAGACGAAGCCGCCACTCGCCTAGTCATAATTTCAATCGTTATTGCTTTCGGAGCTCTTGCCGCATCGGAAGTCCTAGCTCGGCGATTGCAAAAACGAATGGGAGATGGGGATTGATTTCGGTAAACGTATATCGTGAAATTGGTAATTTTATTCTTGATGCCCAATTCTCAAGTGAAGCCGAAGGGATTATTGCTTTATTCGGTCGCTCTGGGAGTGGCAAATCAACTCTCATTAATGTGTTAGCCGGCTTGTTAAAGCCTGATCGCGGTCGCGTAGAGATAAACGAACGCGTCTTATTTGATAGCAACAGGTCCGTCCATATCCCGCCCGAACAACGTCGACTAGGGTATGTATTTCAAGAAAGTCGGCTTTTCCCACACTATTCTGTCCACCAAAACCTGAAGTACGGCATGCGCCGTACTCTTGAAGCAGAACGGCATGTAAAATTTGATGATGTGATTGGCGTTCTCGGAATAGAACAACTGCTCGAGCGAAAACCAAGAACACTTTCGGGTGGAGAACGACAACG
>CAYZMI010000015.1:0-1590 GCA_964479475.1 uncultured Rhodospirillaceae bacterium
TAGAAAAAAAGAGATTGCAGCGGCCCCAATTATCGCCGTTACAAGTGAAACTCAAGAAGTGACGCCCAATCCGACGGACATCCGATCTATTTCTCTACAGACAAAAAAGAAAGACACATTAATCGAAGCTCCTTATTCCACGGCTCGCTCGGAAATGAAGTTCGGGAAAGATGATGAAAATGCCACCGACTGGATGAAATAGGGTAGGAGTAGGAATTGCCTATGAAATTCTCTCACAACTCTTCATCTAATTCCCAAGCTCCAGATGAGCCACCTCAGAATTCCCGATCGTTACCACCTAGATCCCTAGATGCTATTGATATACCTCTCTCTTCAAAATCAAATATTACCATTTCCGAATATTCGTCGAAGCCAGTAACAATTGGTACAAAGAGGCTCTCCGTTGGAGAGGGAGTATCGTTATCTGGTAAAGTGCTCAACGCAGATAGCGTCGTTCTGCAGGGTGCCGCTGAGGGAGAGATAGCAGCGGAATCGGTTGAGATTTCCATGTCAGGTACGCTGACTGGAATTGTAAACAGCGAGTCGCTAGTTGTTGCTGGTACTTTAAAGGGCAAGGTTACAGTCGTGGGTATCTTGACAGTGTGTAGTACCGGCTATATCGACGGCGAGATTTGTTACGGCCGCCTTGTCATCGAAGAAGGTGGAACAATTATAGGTTCTCTTACGCAGGAAAACGAAAAATTACTGTCCTCTTCTCCCTTAAAAAAAGGGGAGCGGAAAACCGCACCATCTCATCCCTCCGGCTAACCAATTACCCCCGGGAGTCAATGGAATATGACTAGATTTCGGGAACGAAATGTCTGGCCGTCACCCATTCATGACGGTGGCCATGGTCTCGCCAAGCGCTGCTGGTGAGTCCGCGACGGCAATACCTGCGCTTTTCATAGCTTCAATCTTGTCGCCAGCACCACCTTTACCGCCCGATATAATTGCACCGGCGTGACCCATACGACGTCCAGGGGGTGCGGTGACACCAGCAATGAAACCCACAATCGGCTTTTTTAGGCCAGAGGATTTTATGAATTCAGCTCCCTCCTCTTCCGCGGTTCCACCGATTTCGCCGATCATAACGATCCCTTCAGTCTCATCGTCGCCTAGAAACATATCAAGGCAATCCACAAAATTTGTACCATTAACCGGATCGCCCCCAACACCAATACAAGTACTCTGTCCAAGGCCAGTCGCTGTTGTTTGAGCAACCGCTTCGTAGGTGAGCGTACCGGATCGAGAAACTATCCCTATCTTACCGCGCTTATGAATGTGACCCGGCATAATTCCGATCTTGCATTCGTTAGGCGTTATAACGCCAGGGCAATTGGGGCCAATGAGACGTGTCGACGAACCTTTCAAAGCACGTTTGACACGCACCATGTCAAGCACCGGAATACCTTCGGTGATACAAACCACCAGTGGAATCTCTGAATCGATGGCCTCCATAATAGCATCGGCAGCAAATGGCGGAGGAACATAGATCACGCTTGCATTACAACCCGTCACGGCTACCGCGTCAGCTACAGTGTCAAATACGGGCAAATTGAGATGCTGTGTGTTGCCTTTACCCGGGGTAAC
>CAYZMI010000015.1:1690-3982 GCA_964479475.1 uncultured Rhodospirillaceae bacterium
ACCAAAGGCACCGTCAGGCTAACCTCGCGTGCTGCTGCAACCACCCCTTCAGCTATGACGTCACACCTCATTATGCCGCCAAATATATTAACCAACAGCCCTTCGACGTTCGGATCGGACAGAATTAACTTAAATGCGGCAGTCACCCGCTCCCGTGAAGCGCCACCTCCTACATCAAGAAAATTTGCCGGCTCGCCTCCATAGAGTTTGATAATATCCATGGTGGCCATAGCGAGCCCAGCACCATTAACCATGCAGCCAATGGTACCGTCGAGTGTGATATAGTTGAGATCATATTTGGCAGCTTCGAATTCTGCTGCATCTTCTTCACTTTCGTCGCGTAGAGATTCGACATCCTTGTGGCGAAACAGCGCGTTATCGTCGAAGTTCATCTTAGCATCAAGGGCAATAACATCCCCACCGCCAGTTACTACCATCGGATTTATCTCAACAATTGACGCATCAAGGCTTAGGAAAGCGTCATACATACCAAACAGAAATTTTACAGCCGATTTAACCTGATCGCCTTCAAGGCCGAGCCCATAGGCTATATTTCGAGCATGAAAAGCTTGTAGACCAGTGGTCGGGTCGATAGCGACTTTAAGGATCTTTTCGGGCGATTCGGCGGCAACATCTTCGATATCCATACCGCCTTCGGTTGACGCCATGATAGTAACGCGACTAGTGGCGCGATCGATTAGGATACCCAAGTAAAGTTCACGAGCAATATCACATGCATCCTCAACATAAACCCGTCCTACTTCTTTACCACCGGGACCTGTTTGGTGTGTTACCAAGTTCATACCTAACATTTCGCCGGCAAGATCCTTTACCTCGTCTGTTGATTTGGCGAGCTTCACACCACCGCCTTTGCCACGGCCACCAGCGTGGATCTGTGCCTTAATCACCCAGCCTGGGCCTCCCAACTCCTTGGCTACCTTTACGGCCTCCTCCGGGGTATAGGCAACACCACCTTTAGGAACTGAGACGCCGAATTTTCGCAAAAGTTCCTTGGCTTGGTATTCGTGTATATTCATGGTCGCCTTGCTTTAAACTGCTGTATATGTCTTTAAATTTATCAGGGCGACTGCAAATCGCCAATTATCTCGCTTCCTTTTCACTTTCTCTTCTTACGGCCCCGACTGGCAGGACTTTTATTACCCCTGCCCTGCATTTTCTTAACGACATTAACGAGCGTCCTGACCGCCGTGATAGAAGACTTAAGTGCCTTTTTTTCGGACGCATTTAGGTTAATTTCTATAATCCGTTCGACGCCTTTTGCACCGATCACTACAGGCACACCCACATAGAGCCCGCGCACTCCATATTCGCCGTTGAGTAACGCGCAACATGGTAATACCCGCTTCTGGTCTTTGAGATAAGCCTCAGCCATCTGGATCGCTGACGACGCAGGCGCGTAGTAAGCAGAGCCCGTCTTTAACAGCCCAACAATTTCCGCTCCGCCATCCCGAGTCCTTTGAACAATCTCATCAAGCCTTTTCTTAGTGGTCCATTTCATTTTTACGAGATCGGGTAACGGAATACCGGCAACTGTCGAATAGCGGGGCAACGGCACCATGGTATCTCCGTGCCCACCCAATACAAAAGCGGTAACATCCTGAACCGAGACTTTAAATTCTTCAGCCAGGAAGTAGCGGAAACGCGCCGAATCCAAAATACCAGCCATGCCCACGACACGGTTCGCCGGAAGCCCGGAGGCCTCACGTAATGCCCATACCATTGCATCCAACGGGTTGGTGATACAAATTACAAAGGCCTTCGGGCAGTATCTTTTAATCCCTTCACCTACCGCCTGCATTACACCGGTGTTAATCCCGATCAAATCGTCACGGCTCATGCCGGGCTTCCGTGCCACACCAGCGGTAACAATCACCACGTCGGAATTCCGTATCGCCGAATAACTAGAAGCGCCCTTCATTTGGGCGTCGAAACCCTCAACGGGTGACGATTCCACTAGATCAAGCGCCTTACCTTCCGGCACCCCCTTGATGATATCGAACAAGACGACATCGCCGAGACCTTTCAGCCCGATAAGATGTGCCAGGGTTCCGCCAATATTACCGGCGCCGACAAGGGCAATCTTGTTGCGTGCCATGAAAGCTCCTTATGGATTGAATTTTTGCAATGACAATCAATTTGCGTGGTATTTATAGCAATAAATTGTTAACGCCACGTTAATTGGCCGGGTAACTAACTTGTTTCTAGGACTAGGGCAAGGAAAACGAGGAAGCTCCAATCTTACTAACAAAAATAACCTTTTTCGCGATTCTC
>CAYZMI010000015.1:4082-10839 GCA_964479475.1 uncultured Rhodospirillaceae bacterium
GGAAAACGAGGAAGCTCCAATCTTACTAACAAAAATAACCTTTTTCGCGATTCTCCGCCATATTAATTGTATGAAACCTGATGCCGACTAAGCAAAATTCACGACGTTCTGAAAAGAGTGTAGCATCCATTTCAACAGCAATGCACAGGACTTCCAAATACGGGCGTAATTGGTGGCCGTGTTAACTAGAAAGCGAACGCGTTAAAAACCCTAACGGCGCCGAGGGCCGGATTAAGATTTACGTTGACAAAATATTAATTTTATCAAGATTAAAGACCTATTTTTCCCGAACGGTATAGGATTCGCAGGGTTGCTCTGGACCCATGTTCCACGGGTCAGTCCGTTAAACTCCAACGCGGCAACAAAAGTAATTTAACGGAATATACCTACCGCCTTTGCACCATCATTTTTTTGACGTCCCCAATAGCCTTCGCCGGATTGAGATGTTTTGGGCAGGTCTTGGTGCAATTCATGATGGTGTGGCAGCGATAAAGCCTAAACGGATCTTCCAAATTGTCGAGTCGTTCGCCGGTCTCTTCATCGCGTGAATCCGCTATCCAGCGATAAGCCTGCAACAGCGCGGCAGGGCCAAGATAACGGTCGCCGTTCCACCAATAACTTGGGCAGCTAGTCGAACAGCAAAAACACAATACGCATTCCCACAACCCGTCGAGTTTGGCGCGGTCTTCCGGGCTTTGCAGTCGTTCTCGGTCTGGCGGTGGTGGCGTTTTAGTTTTAAGCCAGGGCTCAATAGATGTGTACTGCGCATAGGCCTGCTTCAGGTCGGGGACCAGATCCTTGATTACCTCCATATGGGGTAGCGGGTAGACCTTGGTATCGCCTTCAATCTCTTCAATAGCCTTGATACACGACAATGTGTTGGTGCCATCCACGTTCATTGCGCAAGACCCACACACTCCTTCACGGCAAGAGCGGCGAAAAGTAAGGCTCGAATCAATTTCATTTTTAATCTTGATCAGCGCATCGAGAACCATTGGCCCGCAAGTATCCAAGTCAACTTCGTAAGTGTCCACGCGTGGATTTTCGCTGTTATCCGGGTCGTACCGGTAAACTTTGAAATTTTTTATGTTTGTAGCACCGTCGGGCGCTTTGTGGATCTTGCCTTGTTTAATCTTTGAATTGGCCGGTAACGCAAATTCAGCCATCTGTTTTGCCTCTTGATTCTAAACCTCTATACCGTCACGCAAATTACTTTACACCCAGTTAATAGACCCGCGCTTTAGGCGGCACGGCCTCTACATCATCAGTAAGCGTATAGTTGTGTACAGGCCGGTATTCGAATCGGCTGGTACCGTCTTTGTTCAGCCACGCCACGGTGTGCTTCATCCAGTTCTCGTCGTCGCGCTCGGTAAAGTCCTCACGCGCATGCCCGCCACGGCTTTCCTCACGATTGAGGGCTCCATGGATGCTTACTAATGCCTGAGCCAATAAATTATCGAATTCGAGCGTTTCCACCAAATCTGAATTCCAAATCATGCCGCGGTCGGAGAGTTTGAGATCATTGCGTTTAGCCCACACCTCAGCCATGATTTTAACCCCCTCCGCCATGATGTTTTCGTCCCGGAAGACAGCACAATGCGTCTGCATAGCACGTTGCATCTCAAGTCTGAGATCAGCTGTTCTAATGGAACCGCTGGCATTACGACGGGAATCTAGCCAGTCGAGTGCCGCCGTACCAGCATCTCCCGGCAAGTTTGGGTGGGGTGCATTGGGTTTTACAATTTCCGCACAACGGTCAGCCGCAGCCCGACCGAACACCACCAAATCAAGTAGTGAGTTAGACCCCAGACGGTTAGCACCATGGACTGACACACAAGCCGCCTCACCCACCGCCATGAGACCAGGAATTACAACGTCAGGCTCCTCACCAACAGGCTGTAGTGCCTCACCCATATAATTAGTCGGAACACCCCCCATGTTATAATGTACTGTAGGCAGTACTGGGATCGGTTCTTGAGTCACATCCACGTTGGCAAAGATACTGGCGGTTTCTGAGATACCAGGGAGCCGTTCAGCGATCACGTTTGGTTCCAAATGTTCGATATGAAGATGGATGAAGTCCTTGTCAGGACCGCAGCCCCGTCCTTCATTCATTTCAATGGTCATAGACCGACTAACGACATCGCGCGATGCCAGATCCTTGGCGTGAGGCGCGTAGCGCTCCATGAAGCGCTCGCCTTCCGAATTGGTTAAATAACCACCTTCACCGCGCACACCCTCTGTTATTAGCGCGCCGGCGCCATAGATCCCGGTCGGGTGAAACTGAATGAACTCCATATCCTGCAGCGGCAAACCCGCACGCAGAACCATGGCGTTGCCGTCGCCGGTCTGGGTATGTGCGCCAGTACAGGAGAAATAACATCGCCCGTATCCGCCGCTTGCAATAATCACCATGTGGGCGCGGAAGCGATGGATTGTCCCATCATCAAGATTCCAAGCCATGACACCCGCAATCTTGCCATCTACATCATGGATCAGGTCCAGCGCAAAATACTCAATAAAAAATTCTGCTTGATTCCGTAGCGACTGTTGATACAGCGTATGCAAGATAGCATGACCAGTCCGGTCAGCCGCCGCACAGGTTCGGTGCGCCGGTGGTCCCTCGCCATATTCGGTCGTCATCCCACCGAAGGGGCGCTGGTATATTTGACCAGCCTCGGTGCGCGAAAACGGTACACCGTAATGCTCTAACTCAATCACCGATGGCATGGCCTCTTTGCACATATATTCTATGGCATCCTGATCGCCGAGCCAGTCAGCACCCTTCACCGTATCATAGAAGTGCCAGCGCCAGTCATCCTTACCCATATTGCCGAGCGCCGCTGAAATACCACCTTGAGCGGCAACGGTATGGCTGCGGGTGGGAAATACCTTTGTGATACACGCTGTTTTAAGACCCTTGAGCGCAAGCCCAAATGTTGCTCGGAGCCCAGCACCACCGGCGCCTATAACCACCACGTCGTATGTATGATCAATAATTTCGTATGTGTCGGCCATGTCGGATCAGCCCACGAATGCAATTTTAAGAACCGCAAATGCGGACGCCAGTGCCAATATTACGGCGGCAAACTTTACAAAGATAATACTCGCAATTTTAAGCCAATTTGTATGGACATAATCCTCGATTACCACTTGAATTCCGAGCTGCATATGATGAAACGTGACCCCAATCAGCAGCAGCAGCAACACAGCGGATACCGGCCACGCGACCCAGGCTCGGACTGCGCCAATTTCCGAACCCGCAAGACCGACCACCGACGCGACAAACCACAACACGAGAGGCACGAGTGCAACGGCAGTAACGCGTTGCCACCACCAATGATTTACACCCTCCTTAGCCGAGCCTAGTCCGCGCACCTTCCCAAGGTCGGTACGTAGGCTCATTACAAAGTCCCCATGATTGAATATCCCCAAATCCAAGCAATTAGGGTTAGTGCAATAGAAACGACAACAACTCCCCAACCAAACTTATACGCGGTCTCCAATTCAAAACCCTGTCCCATATCCCAGAACAAATGCCGGATGCCATTACACAAATGATAGAACAGCGCGAAAGACCAACCAAGCAGACACAATCGTCCAATCCAGGACCCTATAACCCTTTGAACTGTGTTAAAGGCATCGACGCCAGTCGACGCCGCAACTAACCACCAAACTAGCAGCACGGTCCCAACCGCCAGTGCAATGCCGCTAATGCGATGCAAAATGGAGAGGACAGAGGTTAACTGAGGTTTGTAGACTTGAAGATGGGGTGAAAGCGGGCGACCACCCGTATCCATAATGTGCTTCTCGCTTCTCATTTAATGTTCTTCGCGTCCAATGTCGGATGCGCTATCCCTTTGGGTTTAGACGTTCGGCGCAACATAGTCAATCGAGCTTAAGCAAATCTCTTTAGGGGCTTTAATGGTCAGAAAAATATAAGATAAAACTATGTAAATGTTGTGGATTAATTATTGGGCTCATAACTCTCAACCCTCTGCTTCTCGGTCGGATATTGTCTTGGCGAGACCCACCAGACGCTGTGCTTCTTCCACGTGCAACCCTTCCACCAACTGACCTTCAACCAATATTACACCTTTGCCTTCAGCTACAGCAGCCTCATGGGCCGCCGTAATTTTATATGCCCAATCAATCTCCTCTTTCGACGGACCAAATGCCTGGTTTGCACCGGCGATAGTCTTAGGATGCAGTAGTGTTTTACCATCAAAACCAAGATCGCGCCCCTGCCGACATGAGGCCAAAAACCCTTCGTCATCAGATAGATCGAAGAATGGGCTATCAAGTACAGTCAAACCATTGGCCCGCGCAGCAAGTATGATCAATTGTATGCTGGTAATCAGAGGCAATCGATCAGGCGTATGACGCGCCCGCAGGTCCTTAGTAAGATCCGCCGATCCAATCAGCAGAGCGCCAACCCTGGGATGGGCCGAAGCGATCGCGTCCACCGATAGTACGCCACGGGCCGTTTCTATCATGCACCAAATTTGCATATCCGAAGGCGCGCCACATTTTTCCATTAGTGCGCCCACTGATTGGACGTTTCTCGGTGATATAACCTTTGGGATAACGATGGTGTCTGCGCCGGCGCCGGAGAAAGCCGCTATATCGTCCTCGTGCCACTCAGTACCAACACCGTTAATCCGAATGCCGATTTCACGTCGACCGTAGCCACCACCAGCAAGCATAGAAACGATACGTTTGCGGGCGTCTTTCTTGGCTTCAGGTGTAACCCCGTCTTCAACATCCATGATCAAAACATCTGCTTGTAGTGTCTTACCTTTTTCGAGAGCACGTTCGTTCGATCCGGGCATATAAAGAGCACTACGTCTTGGGCGGTTTGTGATCGAAGTGTCAGCGGGCATGTTCATGTCTCCGGTAAAATCCTGTACACTATAACCAGTAGAAAAGAGCGAAAACGAAATTTAAATTCTGGTTTGAGTAGCTTCCCTGCAGACCATCAGGAAATTTAATCTGAACGCACCGAAACCAGTGAACGGGGAAGAAAATTAAATCTTTATTCAGAGTGCGTTGACATAATCCAGGATGTACCGATTGAAAGCTTCAGGATGCTCGCGATAGGTAAAATGACCGGACTCGTTGAAGACATGCATTTCGGTTCGTGGTTCTTTTTGAATTAGAATCTCGAACAATTCGAATCCTTGGTCAATGGTCGCGGTGGGGTCATTATGTCCCCAAATTAGCAAGTTAGGCCTTCCGGTACCACGCTCCATAACCCAATTGAATGTCTCCGCCTTTTGGCGACTATGGTTCGGTATAAATACGCTATTCAACAAGCCTTGTCCTTCCATCTTTTCCACGGACGCCATGTATTTGGGCAAGGCGGCAACTCGCATCAGCTCATCAATCCAATCATCAGTGACGCATTTGGTGTTGTAGGAATAGTGCTCCATCACCCAACGTTGGCATGCACGGCTGAGAAACGGCTGCGGTGTGTCACGAAACACAATGTGATTACGTCCATGGCCCGGCCCCAATGTCGAGGTATCCACCATGATATTAGATTTAATACGAGACGGGTCCTCAAGCGTCATACGGCATGTTAGATACGCGCCCCTTGAATGCCCGACAATGTGGCAATCTTCGAGTTCCATCACCTCAAGAAATCGGAGGGCATGTTTAACTACTCGCTCCATAGTGTAGTTCTCATCGCATTCGGGGTTGTCCGTATAACCCTGACCAATCTTGTCCATCGCGATAACGCGGCATTCTTCAGCGAGGCCATCAAAATTCAAATTCCAATCGGCAGCACAATCTGCACCATGGGGTGAGCCAAAATTACCACCATGTAATAATAAAACGGTCTCGCCTTTCCCCTTATCGAAATATCGTGTGTTAATTCCATCAACGTCGATAAATTTTGCCTGTGTAAAATCCATGTCCGCCTCCTAAGCGTCGGCCACAAAGCTACGGACGACTTCGTCAAACCGCTTGGGTTGCTCGCGAAAACTGAAATGGCCGGCTTGGTTAAGAATTTGCCAGCGGGCCCGCCGCTCCTTTTCCGCTAATATTTTGTAAAGATCAAACGCCTGTGGGTGTGACACCGTTGGGTCATCGTGTCCCCAAATCTGCATAACCGGTCGCTGGATGCCGCGCTGGGCAAGAATACGGAACATTTCCTCTTTGTCAGATTGCAATCCAGGCAAATACTTGGTCCATTGTAATCCCACATTATTCATTTTATCGATCGCCTCGGCATATTTTTGTTGCTGCGCGATTTCGACTAAAGCATCGAGCCAATCTTCTGTGACACAATCAGAGCTATAAGAATATTTTTCTAATACCCAGCGTTGACCTTCCTTGCTCAATGATTCTTCCGGGCAATTGGCAAATACTCGTTCGTTAGCACCGGTGCCAGGTGCGCAGGTGTTGCTGTCAACAATCACGCAAGATTGTACTAATTCCGGGTAATCAACTGTCAATCTACAAACAAGATAGCCACCGCGTGAATGGCCGACCAAATGGGCACCGGTAATTCCAAGTGTATGCAGTGTCTGATGTGCATGCTGCACGACAGCAGCCATCGTATAGTCGTCATCGCTTTTGGGATTACCCGTATATCCTTGACCTAGCTTGTCGATTGCAAAGACATGACCCCAGCGGGCGAAGTCATCAATGGTCTGTCCCCAATCTTCGATGGCGTCAGCGCTCGTAGTAGAACCAAAACTGCCTCCGTGAAACAGTACAACAATATCGCCTTCACCTTTTTCCACGTAGC
>CAYZMI010000015.1:10939-17005 GCA_964479475.1 uncultured Rhodospirillaceae bacterium
AAACTGCCTCCGTGAAACAGTACAACAATATCGCCTTCACCTTTTTCCACGTAGCGGGTTTTTACACCCCCGACATCGATGAATTTTTCGCCTTCAATGCTCATAACCGCCTCCCCTATAGGACAAGCCTACAGCCTTGTGGCAAGGCTTTCAAATGTAGGTGCGCGCCCAAGCTAAATTCCTGTACACTCGTGACAATTGGGCACTAAGACCACTAGGGTATTACACGGTCAGTGTGGGAGGCACGGCACAAATGTCACAACTCAAGGATAAAGTAGCCATCGTAACTGGCGCCGCACAGGGCATCGGGCGGGCGGTGGCGAGTAAATATGTGGAGGAAGGTGCGCGGGTCGTCTTGGCCGACCTGCAGGAAGAGGAAGTCAATAGCTTCAGCGAGGAACTCAACAGTGAGCATGGCACGTCCAACCAATTAGTTGCACTCCCGGTAAAGACCGACGTATCCGACCGGGATAGTGTCAACGAAATGATCTCGCGTACCACCGAAACGTTTGGGCGCATCGACGTGTTGGTTAACAACGCAGCACTGTGGAAATCGCTGGAACGAAAGGAATTCTGGACCATTGATCCCGACGAGTGGGATCAGGTCTTCGCTGTCAATACGCGGGGGCCGTTTCTTTGTAGTACAGCGGTTACGCCAGTCATGCAGAACCAAAACAAAGGAAAAATCATCTGTATCGGCTCCGCCACCATATGGACGGCACAGGCTACACTAACCCATTACGTCAGTTCCAAAGCAGCTTTGATCGGCATGGTACGCTGTATGGCGCGAGACCTCGGACCTTATAATATTTGCGTCAACTTGGTACATCCCGGCATCACCGACACAGGGGGCGTTGACCGCGCCTATCTGGAAGAACGAAGCAACCGGCGCTTCATCCACCGTGTCCAGGAACCCATGGATTTGACAGGCGCTTGCGTCTTCTTTGCGGCGGATGCCAGTGACTTCGTCACCGGACAGCAGCTGAATGTAGATGGCGGCATAGTGATGGCGTGAAGGATTTGATAGATGGCAAGCAATAGGAAAAATGGGGCAAACAAATCGCTCAAAGACAACTGGTACCCAGTCGCACTAAGTAGCGCTCTTAAGAATAAGCCGATGGGCGTCAAGCTCCTCGACACAGACATCGTACTATGGCGAACGTCTGATGGCATTGCCGCCTTTCGCGATCTCTGCATTCACCGCGGGACCCGCCTGTCGTTAGGTTCATGCGAAAAAAACGAGTTGACTTGCCCCTATCATGGCTGGCGCTACGATAAGGATGGACAGGTGGTGTGTATCCCATCAGTGCCAAAAGACCGAGCAATCTCCGAGCAAGCACGCATAGAAAAATACCACTGTAAGGAACGTTACGGATTGATTTATGTGTGCATCGGTGAACCCGAAACCCCCGTATACGAAATTCCAGAATTAGAGCAGGATGACTTCACCTCCCATATATTGGGACCGGTAAAATGGGATATCGGCGCGGCTCGCTCGTTTGAGAACTTCATCGACGAGGCACATTTGCCGTGGGTTCATCCAGGTGCATTAGGGAATGCGGATAACATACCGCTAATCCCGTCGCGCGATGTTGAGGAACATGAAAAAGGGTTTTATTTCGAATATCATTCAGAATGTGCGGATCGGGTAAATCCGGGCAAGATGACCCTAAACCTCCTCACCTATGATGTGGTGCTGCCCTATTCACTCTACCATGAGAATGTCAGCCCGTCGGGTGAAAGGGTGTTGGACATGTTCTACTGCACTCCCGTTTCAGACAATGAAAGTGTTCGATTTATGCTAGTCGGACGCAATTTCAAACACGACGAACCTTCAGAGACATTCGCCAAATTTACTCTATCGGTATGGGAACAGGACCGCGTCATCGTTGAAAGTCAACGGCCCGAAGAAGTACCCTATGACATTGGCGCAGAAATCCATATCCACGGGCCGGACGGGCCGTCTTTAGTATACCGCCGCCTGCTTAACGAGATAGGACCATGAACGTCGAAATCATTCCGCTAAGTGAAAATTTAGGCGCCGAGATTCGTGGCGTAGACCTATCACAATCATTGGACAAGGAAACGGCAGAACTACTTGAAGAGGCGTTCCATCGGCATATTTTACTGCTTTTCCGTCACCAATCATTTTTGGACGAAAAAACCTTGCTGCGCAGTGCGGATTGGCTCGGCACCATGGCAAGTATCACCATGCCAGGCAACAAGTTTGGGGAAGATGGTGAAAACATTCACATGATCTCCAACATCAGGGACGGGAATGGCGAGCCTATTGGTGATTTGGGCGACAGCGATCTGTTTTTCCATCATGACAACGCCTTCACGATCGATCCCGACAAAGCTACATTTCTATGGGCAGTGGAGCTACCAAGTCATGGCGGTAACACGCTTTTCAGCAATTGCTATCTAGCCTACGAAGCGCTTCCCAAACACTTGCTAGAGAGAATCGACGGACACCGTGTACTGCATGTCTACGACTACAATGTGAATGAACGCCCATCAAAGGAGCGCCTCGCAGAAATGCCGCAAGCGTGGCACCCTGCGATCATCGTCCATCCCGTTACTGGCCGCAAAGCACTTTATTTCAATCGTTTAATGACGGCCGCCATTGAAGGCTACGGTGAAACGGAAAGTGATGAACTTCTTGACGAGCTGTTCCCTTATATTGAACGGGTGGATTACCGGCTCGAATGGCAACTCGGCGATTACATTATTTTTGATAATCTGGCTCAAGCGCACGCACGGACAGAGTTTCCTGCTGATCAACGGCGCCTGCTAAAACGCGGCAAAGTCACCGGTGCCCCCTTTTTCTGAAAGCGGCTGACCGCATAAGAAGTACACTAGAACCAGGGGTTGCTATCGCAGCCAATCCGAGGCACGCTTAGTTGCTCTCCGCCCTAAAATAGGTATTAGAGCCAATAAAAACATAGAATTAACGGATTAAAAATTTGGGAGGTTTGAATGACGTTAAGACGCGTAAGCTCAATTGGTATGGCGCTGGCCGTCACTACTGCAATAGCAATTTCATCGGCCGCCGTATCCGCTGCCGATTGGAGTGGCAAGACTCTAAAAATTATCGTACCCTACGGTCCTGGCGGCACCTATGATAAATATTCCCATACCTTCAGTAGGCATTTGGGTAAATTCATCCCCGGCAAACCCACAATCATCCTGCAGCACATGCAAGGCGCAGGTGGCTCCAAGGCAATGAATTGGCACTATAATGTTGCGCCAAAAAACGGTGAAATATTGTTGATGCCGTTGGACAATACTGTCGTGAACCAGCTACTGAAGCCGCAAAGTATTAGATACGACGCCCGCAACTTTAACTGGCTCGGTTCGAGCAATCAGACCAACCAGGTGATGATCATTCGCTCTGACACTGGGGTAAAATCTTGGAAAGATCTGAAGGGCCGCAAAACCATCGCCGCGGCGGTTGGTAAGTCCGGATTCGACTATGTGGCGATGAGCCTATACAGAAAGCTCCTTAACTTCGATCTGAAGATCGTGACCGGATACAAGGGCTCGACCGCAACCACCTTCGCAGTGGAACAGGGTGAAGCCGAAGCCAACTGCAATAATTGGCTTGCTTATTCATCCAAGGTACCGCAGTGGTTCACCGGCAAAAAACCGTTTGCCCGTGCGGTCATTCAACTCGGCGTTTTCCACGATCCGGATTTACCCGAGAGCGTTCCTCTCCTGTCCGATTTGGTTAAGAATCCTCAAGACAAGGCAGCTGTAGAATTCGTCAGCGTCGCCGGGTTGCTCGGCCGCGGGCTCGTGGTACCACCCAAAACCGACAAGGGTGTCGTCAGCATGCTTCGCAACGCCTACGACAAAATGAACGTCGACGGTGGTTTCAAAGCTGAATTAAAGAAGAAACGTCTGCGTTTGATCGCGGCTAACGGTGCAGAAATTCAGAAGATCGTGAATAAGGCGGTCAACGAGGCGTCACCAGCAGTCGTCGCACATGCACGCAAAATCATGTACGGAAAATAACGGTTAACACGTAACCGAGGGGCGGTGCGGGGCCTTCCCGACCGCCCCTTTTTAATGCGCATTATGTTAATCTGTACCCTTGACGAAAGCTATGGAAAGCTGGATACCAAATTGATGAAATTTACAAATGATGGGTAGAATATGAGCGAATTTACTGTCGCACAAAACGTATCTCAGGAGCGACTTTGGCAGTTACTCATGGACGTTGCTAACTACGGTGCGACAAAGAAGGGCGGGGTAAATCGGCAGGCTTTATCGGTCGAGGACACAGCTGCCAAACAGCACGTAATTCGGTGGGCATCTGACCAAGGTTTTTCCTGTTTTCAAGACGATATCGGAAATCTTTTCGTCCGGCGCGAAGGAATAGAATCGAATATCAGCCCTGTTATGGCAGGATCACATCTCGACAGCCAACCCAAGGGTGGAAAATTCGATGGAGCCTATGGGGTCCTATCAGGTTTAGAAGCGCTGGCTGCACTCGACGATGCGCAACTTAATACCAAACGACCAATAGAAATTGTTGCCTGGACCAATGAGGAAGGTAGCCGGTATTCACCAGGCGCCATGGGATCGAGTGTATTTGCGGGTTTGAGCGAGATCTCAGAATATTTAGGAATAACAGATGTGGACGGTATTTTACTGGGTGATGACCTCGCTACAAGCCTGGCAGAAACCGGTGTGCCCCATCGCGCTCAAAACAGTGTAATGCCACACGCCTATATCGAACCCCACATAGAACAGGGTCCCGTACTGGAAGCCCATGCACTTCAAATTGGTGTTGTAGAAGGCATACAAGGCATCCGTTTTATGGACGTCGTCGTAACTGGAGAGGAAGCACACGCCGGCACCACGCCACGTCGTGCACGCAAAGATGCACTTTCATCAGCCGTTGCAATTATCACAGCGCTCCAGGAATTGACGTCTGATGAAGATGACACTACACGCTTCACTGTTGGCCGCTGTATCACCAATCCGGGTTCGCCTAATACAGTGCCCGGCAGGGTGCAGTTCACTATCGATCTGCGTCATCCTGACAAGCAGGTGCTACATAACCTAGGCGATCGAATTCGGGAGGTAGCGGAAGAAAATGTTGGAGCATGCTCGGTCGCAGTGTCGGATAACTTACTCGTGGACCCCACTATTTTCGACCCCGAGATTAAAGACGCTATCCGCGACAATGCTCAAAGACTTGGCTTGAAATCCATGGACATGCCCTCGGGCGCAGGCCACGACGCTATGCATCTTGCCAAAGTTTGCCCCGTGGGCATGATATTTGTGCCCTGTTTACGGGGGGTAAGCCACAATGAGGCGGAAAGCGCAACACCGGAGGATCTCGCCGCCGGCGCAAAAGTATTGGCGGAAACGCTTTACCGTTTGGCAAACAGTTAGTCCGATATGTATGGCTGGCGCACGCGGATCGGATTGGTAATTCCAGCCAATAACACGGTCATCGAACCCGAATTCGCTCAGATGGTGCCAAACGGTGTGGCTGCATTCGCCGCCAAGATCCGTAGCCACGGACTAAGTACGGAGGGGATCGATCGAATGGTGTCGCATTCACACCGTGCGATTGAAGAACTCGCCGTGGGTAATATAGATGTCTTTGGCTATGCCTGTCTCGCCACCAGCCTAATCAAAGGTAATGGCTGGACAAGTGAATTTGAAAATTGGGTGGAAGACACCACCGGCAAGCGGGCCGTCACGGCAGCAAGCGCTTCCATTGCAGCGCTGCAGGCATTAAAAATCTCCCGTGTTGCGTTAGCAACACCTTATCCCAGCTCCGTAAACGATCTACTGCCGGCGTTATTATCTACGGGCGGAATTGAAATCGTTTCATGCAAAAGTGTCACCGTGAAAGACTCCCTCGAAGTATGTCGACTGGAACCGTCGGTCGCTTACCAGTTAGCACAAGAAGCCGACACCGAAAATGCTGAGGCAGTTTGTATCCTGGCGACTGATTTTCGGTCGGTCGACGTGTTGGCGGCTCTAGAAGCAGATCTCGGCAAACCGGTACTATCTACCAATCAAGCGCTCCTGTGGAGCTGCCTC
>CAYZMI010000015.1:17105-18952 GCA_964479475.1 uncultured Rhodospirillaceae bacterium
GCCGCAGTAGGCGGGGTAACCACCGTTATGGATATGCCGACCGACAACCCATGGACTGCAACGCCAGAAGATTTTGATCAAAAACGGCAATTAGCCGAAGGTAAATCCTATGTTGACATTGCACTTCAGGCTGCAGTCGGGCCCAACCACCGCCACATCGAAGCCCTAGCTAAAAGGGGCGCGATCTCTTTTGAAATATTCTTAGCTGGTGGGCGGCCAGCATTTCAGGTCGATAGCGATGACGATTATCGTGGAATCTTAAATACCATCAAAGAGCTAGACGCTGTTGCCGGCATTACAGCAGGCGACCCAGAGATGATCACAAGACTTATCGAGGAGACCAAATCATCGGGTGGCCGTGACATTTTATCATTCAATTCAGTCCGACCTCCGGCATCGGAAACCGCTGGTGTGACCCGCGCTTGTAGAATGGCGGCTGAAACTGGTGCGCGTATCCATTTTCGCCAGATCAGCTGTGCCGATAGTATCGAAGTTCTGCGTGAATACTTGGATGCCGACAACATTTCAGCGGAAGTCACGCCCCACAATCTCGTGCTGACCGAAGACCACGCCATACGACTGGGGCCCTTTGGCGCAGTCATTCCCCCATTACGCACGGGCACCGATTGTAATGCGTTACTAGGGGCGCTGCAGACCGGTGAAATTGACATCGTCGCCACCGACCACGCCCCGCACCTACGCGAAGAAAAAGAGCGCGGGCGAGAAGATATTTGGCAAGTCGCGCCCGGACTACCCGGCGTACAAACCTTCGCACCGATCATGCTGAATCTCGCAAGTGGAGATACATTTAGTCTGCCCGACCTCGTTCGAACATGTGCGGAAAAACCAGCACAACTTTTCGGGCTCTATCCTCAAAAAGGCTCGCTCGCAGTCGGATCAGATGCCGACCTGATTATCGTCGATCAAAACGCTACTACTCTAATCCGTGACGCGGATCAGCTAAGTAAGGCCGGTTGGACGCCATTTGACGGCTTGACGACACAGAGCCGTATCGAACGTGTCTTACTGCGGGGGCAAACGGTCGCGCACGATGGAAAACTCGTCGGCAACCCTGTGGGCCAATTCTTAAGATGTTAGAACGGCACGCCGTACCTAGGTTCGAAATTCAAAGTTAATTAACAAGTTATGCCAGTCTTCGTCCTAATTGGATCCTTCGCAGTCGCCCTTATCTTTAGCCTTATGAGTTTCATGACAGTGGCCGCGGTTTTGCCTGAAATGAAGGATGCCTGGTCTCTCAGCAATACCGAGGCGGGGGTAGTTGGGGGAGCATTTTTCGTTGGTTATATTGCCGCGGTTTTATTGCTGACCAGCTTGACCGATAGGATTGATGCCAAACGAATTTATATATTTTCCGCACTTATCGGAGGGACGGCTTCGATCTTATTGGGATATATCGCCGACGGCTTTTGGTCGGGTATAATCTTTCGCATTTTGACAGGATTAGGTCTCGCAGGGACATACATGCCAGGACTGCGTGCACTTACAGATTTGTTACCAGAAAACAAGCGAAATCGGGGTGTGGTCTACTACACATCGTTTTTTGCTCTGGGATCGGGACTTTCGATACTGGTAGGGGGTGAAATCAAAGAGTGGCTGGACTGGCGCTGGGCGTTCATCATTGCAGGTGGCGGATTTTTCGTTGCAGCATCGATCATCGCTGCGGTATTACCATCTAACCCACCAAACCCTGCGGCAACACCTGATACCCATCCTCTTGATTTCCGCCCCGTGCTCCGAGATCGCAATGCGATGGGATACATCGCCGCCGTAGTCGGCACCACATGGGAAGTCTTCGCACTACGCGTTTGGACACCTACTTTCTTAAT
>CAYZMI010000015.1:19052-24601 GCA_964479475.1 uncultured Rhodospirillaceae bacterium
AGCCTATTCCGTCAGCACTTGAATTATACTATTCACAGTCCCACAACCTACCGAGACCGGTTAATTTATCTGCGATGCCCAACTTGCGCATTGCGTCCCACATTACAACTTGATTGGACGACACCACCGGTAATCCGATATCTGCCTCGATAGCCTCGATAACATCGATCGCGCGGAAATTCGTGGCCGCAATGAAAATCGCGTCGGCATCCGTCAAATTCATACTACGCACATGACGATAGATATCGCCGGGCGACGTATTGTTGATAGCTGGAATATCGAGACCAAGTGCCAACACAGTAGTCACGTCAAATCCAGACTCTTCCAAATATTCTTTCAGCTTATCAGCGATGTCTGGGGGGTGCGGCGACAAAACGGCCACACGTGTTGCGTCAACTGCTTTAAGACCGTCAACCATTGAGGTAGTTGCCGTTACCGCAGGCAAGCCAGAGGTGATTTTTGACAAATCTGTGCATAGCTCAGCGTTTCCTTTCGGTCCCATGACAAAACTACTGGCAGCGCACATATATGCGATTAGATTGACTTTTGTTTCGTTGAAGGTCTTAACCAGTTCAAGTGCCTCGACGGGCATTTGAGGACGCGGACATTTCTTGAGCCGAGCCGCGTGAGCCGACACGCCATCCGGCAACATGAGATGAAACTCGGGTTCCATAACCGCATTGTCGGCAGGGATTATCACCCCAATTCGTCCTCGCCATCCGTACATGTCTCATCCTCCATTATCAGCAGTCATTAAGGATTGGTGATATCAACACTATGTAGCCCAATCAACTGCAATTCCCATACCCCGATCGAGCGCAGAACGATAGACAAAATTCGCTAATGCCACATCGAGGGAGGTCAACCCTTGTGGCACTGCCACAATGCGGTCGGCGTCCGTGCCTCTTCCGAGATGACGACCGGTGATCACCTCGCCTAAGGTCGCGGTCACATCCTCCGCCTCAAACCGACCTTCGCGATGCAATGCAGCTAATTCTCCTAATACGGCACATTGTTCCCAATCATCGCAATACACATGATCTGCTTGTAATACCGCCTCAGGCTCACATTCCCGGCGGCCGCCGGCCGTGACCAAAAGTGAACCTGGGCCACACCACGCCGCCTTAATCAAGGGAGCCTCCGCATTGGTAATTGTGAGAATTACATCTGCCCCATCACATGCTGCCTCAATGCTGGTAGCAGGTATAAGACCGTTTATCCCTTTATCTGCCAAGCTTGAACATAATGTCTCGCGGCTTTCCGATGAGCGCGATGTAACCCGGACAACATCGAACAGCGTTGCCTCTGAGATTGCTTCGATAGCCGCACGCGCCAAGGCACCGGCACCGATTACCGCGAGGGTCGTAGCCTTTGAGGAACGCAGGGCCTCTATAGTGAGAGCCGTCATGGCGCCAAACCGCCGCTCACTCAGCTGATCGCAACTTACGACACCGAGAAACGCCGCCGTTGCCAAATCGCTCAACAAAATAAGCTGCATTTCATCCGACTGCGAAGGTACGTGGGTAAACTCACGCACCCTAAATCCGGCGACCAAATCGTCCTTTAAATAGGCACCTTTGATGTGATAGCGGTTATTGTGTTCTTCGGATTTTAAAAACTGGCTACGGGGATCAGATTGCGCAACGCGATCAGACGCCTGCTGCTCCAATGCTTCGCGAATACACGACCTGACGCCTGCCAGATCAAGCAGCGACCCCGCTGTTTTCTCGTTGATCATCAACATATCAGGGTGATTTTGACCCGTGTAAAGAATTGGAACAACCCTAGCGTGCTTCGCCAAGCACAAGTAACCTACAATTAACAAAAAAAGAGAGGGGAGAAAATGACGAGCCTCAGACAAGCGGCAACCCGCGCCACCACAATGCCGCGTTCCGCTATCCGCGAGATCATGGCACTTGCGGCGGGTCGCGACGATGTAATCCACATGGAAATAGGTGAGCCGGATTTTTCTACCCCAGATCATATTATCGCCGGCGCGCTAGAAGCTGCCCAAGATGGCTTTACCAAATACACCCCGAACCCGGGGATGGCATCCCTCCGCGCCCTCATCGCCCAACACGCATCGAATAGGACGAATACCGACATTGCACCTGAACGAGTAGTTATCACCACAGGCGCCGTAGGTGGTCTTTTTTGCGGTCTTATGGCTGTCACCGATGCCGGCGACGAAATTCTCATACCCGACCCCGGTTGGCCAAACTATGAGAGCATCACCCATTTGGCTGAGGGAAAGCCTGTTCGCTTCCGACTGCGGCCCGAAGCGGGTTTTCTTCCAGACTTTGATGAAGTGGAACAGAAAATCACAGATCGCACTAAGGCAATCATGATAAACACACCAGGCAATCCCACGGGTGCAGTTATGCCAACGGACGCCATGGGGCAGCTAGCAGATATTGCTAAAGCATACGGGCTATTTGTGATTAGCGATGAGGTCTATGAGGATATTTTGTTCGAAGGAGAACATATCTCCGCAGCATGTTTTGGAATAGATGATCGACTTTTCCTAGTGTCAGGAGCGTCAAAATCCTATGCCATGACTGGGTGGCGTTTAGGCTACGTTATTTGTCCCGAGGAACTTGCCCCGGTGGCCGCGGCATTACAGGAACCAGTTGCGTCCTGTGCTTCCGCCATCTCACAAAAAGCTTATGAAACGGCGTTATCTGGCCCACAGTCCTGTGTCAAAGAGTTTCGGGATATTTATCAGAGACGGCGAGAAATTTTGTTGGAAATAATGGGAAATTCAAATTTACTGCCTGTTATCCCGCAAGGTGCTTTTTATGCGCTAATCGATATCGGGGAACACGCAAGAGAGGGATCGCTTGCATTTGCCAAACGGCTACTTCTTGAAACCAACATCGCGGTCGTACCAGGTATAACATTCGGACCCAGCTGCGATAGATTTGTCCGTATTGCATTTACCACAGGCGACGATGATTTAAAGCGCGGTCTATCCACCCTGCGCACATTTATCGAAGACAAATGAGGAGAACTCCATGACAACTACAAAATCCCCCTCCGAAAAGGCCGAGGAATTCGAATTCCAACAAATGCGTGAACTTGGCGAAATGATGATTTATCGCTCCGCGATCAACAAACTGGCGGATGGTGAATGGTCAAATGAACGGGCGAAATTTACCCTTGGGCCCCTTAAACCATCTTTAATGGGGGAGGATCCACGGCTTCCGGTCATGCCTGATAGCCCCACCCTAATCGATTTTTTCAATTTGCGGTTTGGACCATCCAAACAACACTTGCTTCAAAGCGCAGCCCTTGCCCTTAAAAATGGATTACCGGAAAAAATAGTTTTGGCATGCCTGCTGCATGATGTTTCAGTGATTGCGTTTTTTCGACCGGATCATGGCTATTGGGGGGCGCAGATGCTTGCTCCATATGTAGATGAAGAGGTGTCCTGGGCCATTAAATTACACCAAGCGCTGCGGTTTTTCCCGGACGAGTCGGTGGGGTACGAATACCCCGTAGCTTACGCCAAACGTTTTGGTGCGGATTATCAGGTAGAGCCCTATATTCAGCGTGATTATGAATACGCCCGGAAACACAAATGGTATATGTCGGCACGCCAGATATGTCTCAACGATCTCTACGCTTTCGATGCGGACACGCAAGTGGAAATCGAGCAATTCGAAGATGTGATCGGCCGACATTTTAAGCAACCGGTAGAGGGGCTAGGCAACGACAATTCCCCTGCCGCCCATATGTGGCGAACCATCAGACGGCCGGCCAACGCACTTTAGGCCGCCCGCTTATCAAGCTCGGCAATAACCGCCTCGCCCATCTGTTTGGTCGACACCAATGTCTTCCCGTCAGACATGATGTCTCCTGTACGCAACCCGGCATCAAGCACCGCCTCGACCGATACCTCCACTAAATCAGCGTCCTCCACCATATCGAACGAATAGCGTAGCATCATCGCAAAACTCAACATCATAGCGAGCGGGTTGGCTTTGCCCTGTCCCGCGATATCAGGCGCGGTGCCATGCACTGGCTCGTAGAGTGCATTGCGTCGGCCCGACGCATCAGGTGCGCCCAACGATGCAGACGGCAACATACCGAGCGATCCAGTGGCCATAGAGGCGCAGTCGGATAGAATATCACCGAACATATTGGTAGTGACAATTACATCAAACTGTTTCGGATCGCGTACCAACTGCATGGCGGCATTATCCACCAGCATGTGACTAAGCTCCACATCCGGATAATCAGGTGCTATGCGCTCCACTTCCTCACGCCACATTTTGGTACTCTCGAGCACATTTGCCTTATCGATGGAACACAATTGTTTCCCGCGCATTTGGGCAAGCTCGAAGCCTACGCGAGCAATTCGCTCTACTTCGGGCGTAGTGTAAACCAGCGAATTGACGCCTTTCTTGCCGCCGTCAGCCAATTCCTCGACGCCGCGCGGTTCACCGAAGTAAATCCCACCAGTCAGCTCGCGTACGATTAAGATATCTAGGCCGGAGACTATCTCGCGCTTTAGGCTAGAGGCATCGGCCAGAGCGTCAAATACGATGGCCGGCCGCAAATTGGCAAACAAACCGAGATCCTTGCGGATACGCAGTAATCCAGCTTCTGGCCGGACTTCAAATGCCACATTGTCCCATTTGGGACCCCCGACTGCGCCAAGGAGAACTGCATCCGCAGCCTGTGCGGCAGCCACGGTCTCATCCTTTAAGGGCGTGCCATTGGCGTCAATACAACTGCCGCCGATGATGTCTTCGGTAAGATCAAAGGTAACGCTGCGGCGGTTATCCATCCAGTCAACGATGCGACGCACCTCACTCATCACCTCTGGCCCAATCCCGTCCCCGGGCAGCATCAGTACTTGTTTATTGGCAGCCATAGCTTGACGTCCTTCCTCCTCAATTTTGATATTGTGAACGATTGGGTAGCATAGTGCCCCGCCATTGGGGAGTCCCGCTTGACAGTCGGCGCCTTCACCCGACAATGGTCGTTACAGCGAAAAGGAAGCAAATCATGGATGACAAATCCAACACCCCCAACATCGATGCCCCCGATATTGAGGCGCATGTACTTCGGTTCGAAAATCTAGATCAAAGAGAATCTCCTTACCGTCCTATAGACATGATGCTGGAAAGGTTCGAACGTAAACGCTATGCAGTTCTCGGTCGGCCGGCTGAACAGAAAGGTGAGGTAACACCTCTGGACGAGGTAGATGCCTTCAACATCACTTATTTAAAGGTAGAACCTGGCAAAGGGCTCGCGACCCACGGTCATCCAACGCCGGAAGCATTTATCGTAATGCGTGGTACATGGCGCATCACGATGGGTCCCAATGCCGAACAAGAGACTACCATGAAACCCTTTGACATTATTTCGGTGCCGCCAAACGAAATGCATGGCGCCGAGGTAATCGGTGAAGAAACCGGTTGGATGATGACAATCAATGCCGGTCACGGTGGAGCCAAGCTATTCTGGCCGCCGGATTTAGTAGAGGAATTACGCGCCAATGGCGCAGACGTGTCAGACGTGGAGATACCAGGGGAATCTCT
>CAYZMI010000015.1:24701-28671 GCA_964479475.1 uncultured Rhodospirillaceae bacterium
GCAATGCTTCTTGAATGGATCGAGGTCGAACTTGATCGATACACCATCAGGACCGGCAATCTCCTGGTTTTCCAAATCCACGGTCAATGTTGCGTTAGCTCCACGATGGGCAACCTCCATCAACATCTCCAATTCACTCGGTTCAACCTTGATCAACAACATGCCGTTCTTGAAGCTGTTGGAATAAAAGATATCTGCGAAGTCTGTGGATATGACGCAACGAATACCGAAATCGTCTAGTGCCCATGGAGCATGCTCGCGCGACGAGCCACAGCCGAAATTGTGGGCCGCCACTAAAATTTGTGCTCCTCTGTATGCCGGTTTGTTGAGTACGAAGTCCGGATTTTCGGAGCCATCCTCGTTGTACCGAAGGTCATTAAAAAGGTTCTTGCCCAAGCCGGTTTTTTTTATCGTCTTTAAGAACCGCGCCGGGATTATTCGGTCGGTATCACAATTGACAATATCGATGGGAGCTGCCACGGCCGTTAAAGTGTTGAATTTTTCCATTTTCTTACTCCCTTACTTCATTAGCTCACGCACATCAGCCAAACGGCCCTCGATGGCCGCTGCCACGGCCATGGGTGGGCTCACCAAATGGGTGCGGCCGCCGGGACCCTGGCGACCTTGGAAGTTGCGATTAGAAGTAGATGCAGACCGCTCACCGGGCTCCAGTTGATCGCCGTTCATGGCGAGACACATAGAACAACCGGGTTCACGCCACTCAAAGCCGGCTTCAAGAAAGATCTTGTCGAGCCCCTCCTCTTCTGCCTGCAGCTTGACCAAACCGGAGCCGGGCACAACCAGAGCCCGCACATGGGGTGCCACCTTTCGGCCTTTCGCCACTTCGGCTGCAGCGCGCATATCTTCGATACGCGAATTAGTGCATGACCCGATAAACACCTTGTCTACCGAAATATCAGTCATCGCTGTGCCGGCCTCAAGACCCATATAGTTAAGAGACGCCTCAATCGCCTTTCGGCGGTTTTCGTCGCTCTCGTGTGCTGGGTTTGGTACCGTGCCGGAGATGCCAATTTCATCCTGTGGACTGGTGCCCCAAGATACCTGCGGCTCAATCTCCGCCGCGTCCAGCACTTCTTCGTGATCATAGTTGGCCCCAGGATCGGACGGCAACGTCTTCCAGTATTCAACCGCCTGCTCCCATTGGGCGCCCTTTGGCGATTGCGGACGACCTTTAAGATACTCGAAGGTCTTTTCGTCAGGAGCTACCAGTCCAGCGCGGGCGCCACCCTCAATGGTCATGTTGCACACCGTCATACGACCTTCCATAGAAAGATCTTCGATTGCCTGACCGGCATATTCAATCACGTGGCCTGTGCCGCCGGCAGTGCCAATCCTTCCAATAATTGCAAGAATCAAATCTTTAGCGGTGCAGCCGAAGGGCATAGTGCCATTGACCGTAATGCGCATGTTCTTGGCCGGACGTTGAATCAGAGTTTGAGTTGCCAACACATGTTCAACTTCAGAGGTGCCAATACCGAATGCGAGCGCGCCGAAGGCGCCGTGCGTGGCCGTATGGGAGTCGCCGCACACTAGTGTCACACCAGGCTGGGTGAACCCCTGCTCGGGCCCGATCACATGGACAATGCCTTGTCGTACATCGTTGATGGGGATATAGGGCAGCCCGAATTCATTCGCATTCTGCTCCAGTACTTCCAATTGAATGCGTGATTCTTCATTTTCGATATCAGCGATATCACCGCGGCCAGGCGTAGTGGGCACGTTATGGTCAGGCACGCAGATATTAGCCTCTGGGCGACGCGCCTTTCGGTTCGAAGCGCGCAGCCCATCGAAGGCCTGAGCACTAGTAATTTCATGAATTAGCTGTCGGTCAATATAGACTAGGCAGGTACCGTCATCCTGAACATCTACCAGATGGCTTTCCCAGATCTTGTCGAACAGCGTCTTGGGTTCCGACATAACCCTGTCTCCCTTGTTTTGCCACTCGGAAATATTTACCCTCCAAGCGGCAGTTTCACTTAAAATTCTTAATCCTTTTCATCCACACTGGCGGTGTCGGACGAAGTGCCCTCTGCGGGTGTTTCTGTAGCATCGGCCGCAACTTTTTCGGTCGTTGCTGTCTCTTCTATTTGCTCTGGCTCAGGCGATGTCTCGTCCGAGGCTACTGCCACTTCATCCGGCTTAGCGACCGTAGCCGTACCTACGCGGCGCTCGACCTTCTCTGCAATACGCGCCCGCTTGCCGCGCAGGCCACGTAGATAATATAGCTTTGCCCTTCGCACTGCACCGCGTCTGACCACCTCAATTTTCTCGATCCTCGGTGAATACAGAGGAAAGACACGCTCGACACCTTCGCCGTAAGAAATCTTACGGACCGTGAAAGACGAGTTAAGTTGAGCATTTTTGCGCGCGATACACACGCCTTCAAACACCTGAATGCGTTCGCGAGTACCCTCTACGACCTTGACGTGAACCCGCACCGTGTCACCGGCCCCAAACGCCGGAATAGGCCGCTCACTAGTCAGCTTGGCGATCTCTTCCTGTTCGATCTGCTCAATGATGTTCATAATCCAATTCCTTCACTACGATCTTTTTACCTAACTCCAAATTCTCGTCATTGCAGCAGACGGCTTTGATGCCGTGTCCACAAATCGGGCCGTCGCTCCCGCGTCACCCGCTCAGCTGTTTCTCGCCGCCAATTTCGAATTCTCTCATGATTACCGCTAAGCAACAGCTCTGGCACAACACGCCCATGCCAGGTTTCGGGACGCGTGTAGTGGGGATATTCCAGGAGCTCTTCCTCGAAGCTTTCTTCTGACAACGATTCCGCCTTACCAACGACGCCAGGCAATAATCGCACACATGCGTCCAGTAGCGCGATGGCAGCTGGTTCACCGCCGGATAGAATGAAATCTCCAAGGCTGAGTTGCTCAAGATCGTGTTCCTCAACAACGCGCTCGTCGATACCTTCGAAGCGACCGCACAGCAAAGTGATACCGGGGGCCCTAATAAGTGCTTTAATGCGCGCCTGGTCGATGGGCTTGCCGCGCGGCGTCAAATAGATAGGACGGGTTTCCGACTTGACCGAGCTGAGTGCGGCGTCAATTACGTCGGGGCGCATAACCATGCCCGGCCCCCCACCAAACGGTGCATCGTCAACACTAGCATGCTTGTCTGTCGCAAAATCCCTTATATCAGTGGCCTTTAGTACCCAGCGTCCCTCTTTCAGCGCCTTGCCAGAGAGCGAATAGCCTAACGGTCCTGGAAACATCTCCGGAAAAAGTGTTAGCACGTCGGCGGTCCATACGGGGAGGGGCTTAGCTGTCGCCATCAACGACCTCCTTATTTTCCTCGACAGGTTCCAAAAGCCCAGGCAATGGGTCAACTTGAATTTGCCCCGCTGCCAAATCGACTATCGGCACCACCTCGCGCGTGAAAGGTATTAAAACCGTCGCGCCACGGTTCTTACCAACCTCGAGTAATGCACCCGAACCAAAATCCTGCACAGAAATCACGCGACCCAGTTCTTTACCACTAACCGTCTCGACCTTCAGCCCGGTGAGGTCCTCTAAATAAAATTCTTCGGAAGCAGGTGGCGGCAAGGCGTCGCGCTCGATGAACAACCGTGTGCCCCTTAGGGCCTCCGCAGCGTCACGATCTTTGACGCCGGATATGCGCGCCAATACCTGCGCTTTTGCCATGTTCATTACTTCTAACTCAAACATGCGTTCACCTTTGTCATCGGTTACCGGCCCATAAGTCGCAACGTCAGTCGGCTCCTGGGTGTAACTATTAATTCGCACCCATCCTTTGATGCCGTGGGCGCCAGCAATTTGGCCGACACAGATACGGCTACGGAGATCGGACATCATCCGCAACACCCCTGGGCGTTATCCTAATCTATTCCTTCTTTTCTTCCTCGCTATCACTAGCCGCCTCCTCTTCTGAAGAGGTTTCCTCGGTGGGAGATTCTTCCGCTGCAGGCTCTTCG
>CAYZMI010000015.1:28771-38362 GCA_964479475.1 uncultured Rhodospirillaceae bacterium
TTCTTCAATCGGCGCGTCTTCCGCCGCCGCTTCTTCAGGCGGAGCATCTTCCACTGCAGGCTCTTCAGCCGGCGGATCATCCGCTACAGCTTCTTCGATCGGCGCATCTTCTGCCACCGCTTCTTCGGGAGGAGCTTCATCTACTGACGTGGCAGCCTCTTCAGCAGCCTTCATGCGCTCTTGCGCTTTGGCCTTCGGCAAATGCTGCTTGGTCTGTTCCCGGTGTGTCGGCACGGGTATCATCTCCGCCATGCCGAGAAATTTTGCAACCCGATCGCTTGGCGTCGCGCCATGGGTCATCCAATGCTTAATACGCTCTTCGTTGAGTTTGACCCTTTCCGGATTGTTCTTAGCCAACATCGGATCGTATGTGCCTACGCGTTCTATGAACCGACCGTCGCGCGGACTGCGCGAATCGGCTACGACTATACGATAGAAGGGGCGTTTCTTCGCTCCGCCACGAGATAACCTAATTTTTAATGCCATGTTCTACTTTGGTCCTTTCGTGCTCTCTTCGACCGACACCAGCCCATTCCCTCCAACCAACGGCCCTAAAATTGCCGCCGTGGGGTAATTGGATAAATGCCACAAACTAAAAATTTTATTGGGGCATGAGCCCGGCAAGCCCTTGCCGCATCATACCCTTTTTGCCGAGCTTACCCATGCGTTTAACCACTCGGCTCATGTCCTTATATTGTTTCAACAAACGATTTACATCTTGCACAGTAGTACCCGAACCCGCAGCGATCCGCCGCCGCCGAGAGCCATTAAATATCTTCGGATTGTGCCGCTCCTGTGGCGTCATCGACAATATGATAGCCTCTTGGCGGGCGAGTGTTTTGTCGTCGATATTCGCGCCGGCAAGCTGGTTTTTTATTTTTCCGACACCGGGAAGCATGCCCATAACGCCGCCCATCCCGCCCATTTTACGTACTTGCCGAAGTTGTTTGGCAAAATCTTCAAAATCGAACTGTCCTTTTTGTAATTTAGCGGCAAGCTCTTCGGCCTCGTCTTCATCGACTGTCTCCTGCGCCTTCTCCACTAGCGTTACGACATCCCCCATACCGAGGATGCGGGATGCAATACGGTCTGGATGAAAAACTTCCAGTGCGTCGATTTTTTCGCCTGTACCAAGTAGCTTGATAGGACAACCGGTGACTGATTTGACGGATAGTGCCGCGCCACCCCGCGCATCGCCATCAATTCGCGTCAGTACTATACCGCTGACATTCACCTTGTCGTGGAATGCCTGAGCTGCCTGTACCGCATCCTGGCCAGTCATCGCATCGGCAACGAACAACGTCTCCACTGGTTTAGCAATATTATGAATTGAGGCCGCTTCGTCCATTAGCTCGTCGTCAATATGTAGCCGCCCAGCTGTGTCTAACAGCACGACGTCAAAGCCTTCTTTGCGCGCGGTGTCGAGTGCTCGCTTAGCAATCAATTCGGGCGTTTCCAGCGGAACAATTGGCAACGTGGCAATGTCGTTGTCGTCGCCGAGAATTTTCAACTGTTGCTGCGCCGCAGGCCGCCGTATATCGAGGGATACCATGAGTGTTTTTTTACGGTAACGCTCGCGCAGATGTACTGCGATCTTAGCGGTGGATGTTGTCTTACCCGAACCCTGCAAACCAACCATCATGATAGCAACGGGAGGGGTTGCCGCGAGATTAAGTTCAACCGAACCGCCGCCCAACATCTCGGTGAGGTGATCGTTGACCACCTTGACCACCATTTGGCCGGGGGTGACACTGCGGACAACCTCTTCACCTACGGCCCGTTCCCGCACTCCGTCGATGAATTCCTTGACCACAGGAAGCGCCACATCGGCCTCAAGCAGGGCGATGCGGATATCGCGTAACGCGGCGTCGACATCGGCCTCAGACAGCGCACCGCGCTTCTTCAGCTTGTCGAACACCTCGGTTAAACGATTACTTAATGCATCGAACACTTTATCCACTTCCACTCATTAAATTAGTTTCAGCCATCTGAAGCTAAAATGACCGCAACGCAAAATACACCGGTGCGCGACACTCGCGGACCGGTGGACACCCTTGGGCGTGGCAACTGTAAGATTATGCCTCTGGGTATCGAGAAACTGCCGTCAGAATGACTTTAAGTCAAGAGAAATAGAGGATTAGCTGTTTTGAAATTTGACGGCCATTATGCGAGTGGGGCAAGCTGATTTTTAAGCTAGTAATTTGACTAAATTAGCCAAAAATTTATCCTAGAAAGGTTCTCATTCCCCTTTCTATGGTCAAATTTAGGGCTGGCGCGACGAACGAATTAGGAAAAATGCCAACCCGCCGTTGACGGGAATAATTTAAACGCAAAAGGTTACTTCTCCAACTCAATGGACAGTTAGACCAAATTCATGACTGGTTCTGCAATGATTTCATTCAAAATAGGTGAGGCATCTCCTGCCAATACGTTTTTCGCTATCTGGATGGCTGAGGCGGCGGGGTTATTTGAACATTATGGGCTTGATCTCGAAATCGTAAAAATGATCGGCGGATCAGAGACCGGACCGGCGCTATCCGATGGCCAAATACAACTTATGCATATCGGCATGTCTTCAGTAGTACGTGCCAACGCGCGCGGCTTCAACGTCGTGACCATTGGCTCGTTGAGTAACGTCATCCGCTCGACGCTGTTCGCCGCACCGGGCATCACGTCACCAGAAGAGCTGATGGGTCAGGTTATTGGGATAAGTAGTGTGGGCTCGGAGAGCGAACTCTCTACCTTGGTAGCTCTGGAGCGGCTCGGATTATCACGTCATCACGTAACGTTGGAGGAAATTGGAACCCTCCGTCTACCCTACATTCGCGATGGGAAAGTCGCCGCCAGCATGTTAGGCGAGCCCTATCGAAGCGAGGCCATGGCCGAGGGCATCCATGTGCTGAGTGATATGTTGGTCGACGGCATCCCGTGGCTCTATAGCGGGCTCGTCGTCGACAAGAATTACCTAACAAATAACCGGGATACGGTATTACGTGCCCTACGCGCCATCATCGAGGGTAATTACATGGCTGTTACCGAACCGGCACACGCCAAAAAAGTCATGGCGCAGGTTCTCGACATCACCAATACCAAAAATTTGAATATAACCTACGATAATTTTCGAGAATATACGCCGATGAATACCGAGGTGACCCGAGAGGGTGCTAAAGCAATTATTGCAACAGTGGATGCACCCGGCGCGAGCCGTAATCTTGATGACTATATTGACGAAAGTCTCCATGAAGAGCTCAAAAACGAAGGATTTTTCAAGCTAATGGTCAAAAAATATGGGTATCAACGCTAAAGCGGTTTTGTAATTTGATAAAAATATTATCCTATGTGGACCCACGACACGGGTAAAAAATAACAGGGTGTGGAAATAGATTTACGGGACATTATTAGTTGTAAAGTCTCGTAATAACCAATCTTGACGAAACCGCTAGCGGTGGCAGCTTGACGGATTTCTGGCTTGGTCCCTGATCGTGCCAAATCAACAAACGAGACAAATTGGAGGGAGATATCGTGAGCGAGAGAATTGGATTTATTGGTCTTGGCAATATGGGAAGCCCGATGGCAAGCCGGCTACTGGAGGCCGGCCATTCTCTGACCGTCCACGATATCGACAGTGGTGCCATCGACAGGTTGGTCACACTTGGCGCCATCGCTGCTGCAAGCCCTGCCGAAGTCGCGTCTGAAGCAGAAACGGTGGTAGTAAGCCTCCCAACGCCGGCAATCGTAGAAGAGGTTGCCTTGGGGTCAGACGGCATAATCGCAGGCAGCATAGTCGAAACATTCGTCGATCTGTCGACCAGCGGACCGGACATGGCGCGAACCTTGGCTGCCCAATTTGAAAAACGCAGTATCAAATCGGTGGATGCCCCGGTGAGCGGCGGCGTTGCGGGGGCAGTCGCAGGAACATTGGCGGTCATGGTTTCCTGCACAGAGACCCATTTTCAGGAAATCCAGAAAATCCTCAAGCCTATTGGCACGGTATTTCATGTGGGCAACGAGCCAGGCCTGGGCCAAATTATGAAGCTTGCGAATAATTTGCTAACCGCTTCAGCACTCGCATTAAGCGCAGAAGCCATCGCCATGGGAACCAAAGCAGGTCTCGATCCAAAAATTATGCTGGAGGTAATCAATGCGGGGAGTGGCCGCAATTCCGCGACACAGGATAAATTCTCTCGGTCCATCCTACCCCGAAGTTTTGATTTCGGCTTTGCGACAGGACTGATGCAAAAGGATGTAGCACTCTATGTAGATGTCGCAAAACAGCTAGGTGTTCCTACTGATTTAGCGAGCGCCGTCGAAAAATTGTGGCAAAGTGCTAAAGACGAATATGGTGCGGAATCAGATTTTACCAATATCGTACGCTGTATCGAGAACCGTGCCGGTATAGAGATTAAGTCAGGTTGAAAAAGGCGCGCATTATGGCCGATCCAGAACCCTACGAAATTTATGCCGTCAAATATGCTCACAATCACCGAACAGCCGCCCAGAACTTCATCGGAGGCGATCCACATGATTGCCCAATGCCACTCGACTACTATGTCTGGGCAATCACCAATGAAAACCGGACCATCGTTCTCGATACCGGTTTCGACGAAGTGATGGCGGCAAAACGGGGACGCGATCATATAAGATGCCCGGGTGATGGGCTGAAAATGATCGGTATAGAACCCACCTCGGTCGAACACGTAATCATCAGCCACATGCATTACGACCATTCCGGAAACGAACATCTATTCCCCAAGGCTCGCTATCATCTGCAAGAAGATGAGATGACGTTTTGTACCGGACGCCATATGTGCCATGAGCACATGACCACCCCCTTTTCCGTAGAAGATGTTGTAGCAATGGTTCGCAGGGTATTTTCAGGACGGGTGCAGTTTCATGACGGCGCTGAAGAGATTGCACCCGGTATCACTGTCCACCGTGTGGGCGGGCATACTATGGGGCTTCAAGCCACCCGCGTTATGACAAAACGAGGTTGGGTTGTGCTAGCGTCGGATGCATCGCATTTCTATGCCAACATGGAACAGAAACGGCCCTTTCCCATCGTATATGACATGGGAGAAGTATTGTCAGGCTATGAAACGGTGAAGCACCTCGCCGCATCGCCCGCCCATGTAATTCCGGGTCATGACCCGCTCGTACTGGAACGCTATGATGCACCAAAGGCCGGCCTCCAGGGTATTGTGGCGAGGCTGGATATCGCGCCAAAATGCTAAAACGGCGGCCCGCCAATTTTCGGGGAGCCGCCGTCTAATCAGCTTGACGGAATTGGATTAATTCAACCGCTGATAAAATCGATTGGCGTTAGCATAAAGTAACGCGTCCTTGTCTTCATCGGTGATTTCGTGACTTTCTAACAGCTCGCCAATATCGTGCTTGCAGCTTTCGTTGGTAACCTCATGCGGAAAGTCGGAAGAATAGAAAAATGGCTTATTGCCCAAAAGTTTGAGGGTAAAAGGCAAGGTCAGCTCTTCGGTTTCTATGCCAAGATAAATACGTCCCTCATCGATCAACCTCTTGATGATCTCGGTAGGCTCATCTTCCTCTCGCACGCCAAGTACGCCTTCCGGCATGTATTGAAAGTGTGTTTCATGCGAAGCGTGGAGCCGCTCGAGCAACAATAATAACCACGCAATACCGCCCTCGAGGAAAGCAATTCGCAACTTGGGAAAGCGCTCGAAGAGCCCGTTATAGAGGATATTGGCAAAATTGAGGGTCAATCCCCAAGGATGACCCAGGGCATGCACCGGCGTATACATGTTCATGTGATCAAGGCCAAAACGGTCATGGGCGCCACCATGCACCGACAAACAGCAGCCAAGACGGTTAGCCTCTTCGAAAACCGGCCAGTAAATTTTCGACCCAAGTGGTTGGGGCAGGCCGTTAGAGGGCATCATCGCACCCAGAAACCCGAGTTCCTCGACAACGCGTCGTAGTTCCTTAACCGCCTCTTCCGGGTCCTGCATAGGGATGATCGCCATGCCTTTGAAGCGAGAATTGAAGTTCGCGTAGGTGTCGTACAACCAATCATTGTAGGCGCGGCACGCAGCAACCGCGTAATCCCAACTCACCATTTTTCCATAGGCTAGAGCCCGAGTTGGGTAGAGCACCGTGTAGTCGATGCCTACATCATCGAGGAAATCAACCCACCCTTCGGGCCCGACGACCGGGCGACCGTCGCGTTTTGGCGGTGTTTCGACCGCACGCCCGGCATGAAGATGATCTAGTGGTGGAAAAACCTCACCAGACTGCAGGGCAATGCGCTTATATTCACCTTCCATGCGATCGATAATTGCTGGTTGATCTTCAGTTATATGTCCGTCGCCGTCGATGATGCGCGTATTGAGTACAGTGGCCATGATTGCCTCCCTGATGGCTCGTTGCATTAACCAAATCATAGCTAAAGACGGTGACTGGGGGAATACGTAGCGTGAGACACCAAGATTAAGCGAATCTCTTGACGCGGAGGGGCGAAGAGGCGCCTAATTCAACAATGATGGACGGTACCGTGTTTGCATCATTACGCAAGGCAGACAGGGTCTGGGCCGTGGCATCGGTTCACGGTGAGGCCGGCCGTCTGCGTCGTCTTCACGCGGATCTTGCCAAACGCATGGGACCAGACGATCGCCTGGTCTATCTCGGTAACCTTTTGGGCCACGGAAACAAAGTACGGGAAACGGTGGATACCGTGCTGTCGTTCCGCCGGCTATTGCTGGCACGGCCCAACGCACTGGTATATGACGTGGTCAGTTTGCGCGGCGCACAAGAAGAGATGTGGCAAAAACTCTTGCAACTCCAATTCGCGGTCAATCCGGCCGAAGTGCTTGACTGGATGCTAGAGCAAGGTGTCGGCGCGACGCTTGAGGCATATGGAAGTAGCGCGAACGAGGCATCACGCGCTATTCGCCAGGGTGCGCTGGCCATCACCCACTGGACGACGAAGTTGCGCAAAGACTTCCAAAACACTGGCCATCAGGCGTGGCTCAGCAATTTAAAACATGCGGCCTACACGCGAGAGGGCGACTTGTTGTTTGTAAATAGCGGTATTCACCCCAACCGCCCACTCGACACGCAAGCCGATATTTTTTGGTGGGGCAGCAGTGAGTTCGATGCCATGGACAGCGAATATGGCGGCTTTCGCAAAATCGTGCGTGGCTTCGATCGACAGCGTCGCGGGGTTGTTACCGAAGAATTTACAATCACTCTGGACGGCGGATGTGGTTTTGGGGGACCGCTGCTTGCCGGTTGCATCGAACGTGACGGTACACTCGCCGAGGTTCTAGAGGCCTAAATCGTGCGCGCCATAATTGCCGGGTACCTGACCATCGCCATGCTGTCAGCGGTGCCGGTATCGGCGCGTCCAATTCCGGTAGATTTAGAGCTGGTCCTGGCGGTCGATGTATCAGGCAGCATTGACGAGAAGGAAGCGCAACTACAGCGCCAAGGCTATGTGGAGGCTATTGTTAATCCAGATGTAGTGCGTGCAATTAAATCAGGAGTACTCGGTCGCATCGCGGTGTCCTATTTCGAATGGGCCGGCGACGGTTGGCAAATTCCGATAGTAGATTGGACATTAATTAGTGGACGCAAAACCGCCAAACGGTTCGCCAGCAAACTGGCAGCGGCACCGCTTAGTGCTGGACCCTGGACATCGATCAGCGACGCGATCCGCTTTGCGGTATTGCAACTCGGTGAAAACGCCTTCGAAGGCACGCGGCGGATAATTGATATTTCCGGCGACGGACCCAATAATTTAGGCGGACTAGTAGTGCCGGCGCGAGACATGGCGGTGTCCAAGCGCATTACCATTAACGGGCTCCCCATCATAAATGAGCGGCTAAATTTCTCGCGCTCACCTATGCCCAACCTGGATCTTTATTACCGCCACTGCGTAATAGGAGGGCCCAGTGCCTTTATCGTCATAGCGCATGGTTTCAATTCATTTGCCCGCGCGATCCGGCGCAAGTTGATCCTCGAAATTGCAGGAAGTCGCGATCGCTCGGTGCCTGTAACGATCAAATCACCCGAACTTGTCGGGCTAAACAAACGTTTTATTGCGCCAAATTTGCACATATCTTACACCCCGCGTTGGGTGCCACCCTGTGATGAGGGCGAGCGGCGCTTTCGCGGTGTCATCGACGACGAATAAGAAAACCTATGAGCAAAATTGCCAAAGCCGCGCACCAACGTAGAGCGCTTATCTGGGTGCTTATTGCCCTGTTTGTTTTGTTCTTTGCCAGCTCCGTCACATGGCCACAAAAATCTAATAGCGGGGCCAAAGACGTCGATCTACTGCTCGCTTTGGCAGTAGATGTTTCAGAAAGTATCAGCGACGAGGAAGCGCAACTGCAGCGGTTCGGTTACGCAGAAGCATTAAGCGATCCATTAGTGGTATCCGCCATCCAATTAGGCCGGCTGAAGCGTATCGCCATCACTTATATGGAATGGTCGGGAATGAACGAGCAGACCATTGTCCTGCCTTGGACAGTCCTCGATAGTCAAAAAACGGCGGAGACTATCCGTGATGCTCTCACCAAGTTGCCGATCAGTGGCGGCTATTGGACATCCATAAGTAACGCCATCGATCGCGCGCACCAACTTATCGCCAAGTCACCGCATAAGAGCTACCGTCGCGTGATCGACGTTTCGAGCGATGGGCGCAACAACGCCGGCGGACCGCTCGCAGATGCGCGTCAACGCGCGCTCGTCAATGGCATCACCATCAATGGTCTCGCCATCCGCATCCGGCGAAAAAATCTCATCATGATGCCGCTACCGGAACTGGACCGATATTTTCGCGAATGCGTAATCGGCGGAATGGGTGCTTTTTCCATTTCGGTCACCCGTTATGACGATTTTGTAAAGGCAGTGCGACGCAAACTGATCCGCGAAATTGCAGGCATTACCAACCCACCGGGCAAAGTTATTCGCACCGCGGGCAAGCCTGGGAAAATTGATCTTTTCTGCCTCGAAGATCCCGAAGATATTACACCCAACAAAACTTAAACCGTTCAATCTGGGCTGATCACTACCAACGGGATCTCTCGGGCGTCGCCGACCAACCGTTCATACTCATCGTAAAGAGGGTAGACCGGGCGCATGATTTCCCAGCGATGCACTCGCTCGCCACCTACAGAGGTACGGGCGGTGGCGGTGAATTTGTCTGCACCCACCTGAACTTCTACTTCCGGGTTCGCGGCAAGATTTAAATACCAGGCAGGATGGTTCGGTTTACCACCCTGCGAGGCAATTACCATGTAATCCTTACCATCCCGACCATAGACTAATGGCGTAGTTCGCATTTCACCCGATGTTCTTCCCACCGTGGTCAGCAACAAGCAAGGATAGGTGCCCTCGGCACCAAGTTGATCCCACATGTGGCCCTCTACACCATCGGTCTCCCGGTATCGTTCCACGTGGTTTTTAGCTTTTTCAGACTGCGCCATAATGAGGCCTATTTAATCTAATGATATGATGAATAGTCTGGCACGTTTAGTCAGTAAAACGAATGGCCGGTAATTTGGGGATTGGCTTGGTTGTAATGAGATCAGTCGATTACAGAAGAATAAACTACGC
>CAYZMI010000016.1:0-2752 GCA_964479475.1 uncultured Rhodospirillaceae bacterium
GGAGGATTTTTATTAACAATCGCAGATGCTAAATTTGTATTTCTAATCAATGCTCTGCTTTATTTCTGGTTTTATTGTGGTCTGTGGCTACTTCGTTTGTCCGCTCAACCTAAACGGAAGCCAACACAGATTGGGGTGTTTGGTGAAATTTTAGCTGGTTACCGGTATGCCTTTAGGCATCCTGTTATTGGACCTATGTTCATTATGTTAGGCACAGCCTCCTTTCTAGTTCGACCTGTTGTGGAGTTGCTTCCGGGATTTGCTGTTGGCGTTTTTGAGAGGGGTCCAGAGGGGCTTGCTTGGCTAACCTCTGCAATGGGTATTGGTGCAATGGCCTCTTCCCTTTGGGTTGCTCAGCGTGGTCGGTCCGATGGCCTTGCAAAATACGCTGTTCATTCGCTTCTAATTTCCATGATCTTTTTGATTCTCTTCGCTTATTCGCCCCGCTTTGAGATAGCCGTGTTGTGTATGGCGGCTGTGGGAATACAATATTCTCTATTTGCAACTTGTATTCAGGTCGTAATTCAAAGCGTAGCCGAAGAACATATGCGCGGCCGAGTGCTGGCGCTATATGGCATGCTGTGGATTGGTATGGCAGCGTTTGGGGCGTTGGCTACTGGAGGGCTTTCCGACTTCATTGGTTTGCGGTTCCCAATAGCACTTGATGGTGGGCTGATTGTATTATTATGGCTGTGGTCCTTGCGTGCTCAAAGGCGCATGAATCCTGAACTTGAAAAACGTGAAATTCTCTGACGAGGGCTTATAAAATTAGTTCGGGTCTGGACGTTCGTCTAAACAATCTCCAGTCGATCTATAAAATTCCTGAAATGTATCGGTTCGATACGTTTGCCCCTAATGGCAACTACAAACGCGACCCAGCCCGAGGATTAAGCCGTCTGTCTTAATTGTGCGACCAGGCGCCGCGCTACAGCCCCAATCACCCGGCGACGATACCATGGTTTCACGGTCGTCGTCCGCATGGGCTTGGCCTGTGTGCGGACGATGTCACGGATCTCATCTAATGCGTCGTCATCCAATACGGCCCCCTGAAACTTCTGCATTCCCTTAACGCGGTGAGGGTAGGGGTTGACCGCTGTAAGTGCGATGCGAAGATCTTCCACCTTGCCACCTGATTGATTTAGCCAGACGGCTGCACCAGCGAGCGGGAAATCGATGGATCCGCGTACCCGCACTTTTTGATAGGCCGACGGGATGTCAGCTTGTGTTTTGGGTAGGTGCAATACAGTAATCAGTTCGCCCGGCTTTAAAGCCAAATGGTCCATGCCGTCATTGCGGTAAATATCGGCTAAGGGAACGCGTCGTTTGCCATTTGGACCGACTAAATCTACTTCAGCATCTAAAACAAGCGCCGCTGGCGCCAAATCCCCAGAATAAGCCGCAAAACAACTTTTGCCGCCAGGCGCTACGTGACAAACCGAACCACGTTCCTTGAGGCAATAGTCGTTGGTTTTCCGCCACCATTCCGACTGGTTGTAGAATAGACAACGAGTATCTAGGCACAAGTTTCCACCTACCGTTCCATATATTTGGTGTGTGGGACCTGCTACAGCAGCAGCGCTTTGAGCGATTGCAGTGTAGCCCTTTTGTAGTCGTTCATTCTGGGCTACCTGATTGAGGGTCACGCACGCACCTATGTGTACGCCGTCGTTGTCTTCTAAAATCGATTTTAATTCTGTAATGGCAGAGAGGTCGATCAGAGCTGCGGGCTGCTCAATGCCACGTCGCACATTAACAAGCATGTCCGTTCCGCCCGCAACAAATCGGGCACCATCTGTCTCGCCGCGGAGCCTGACCGCATCTTCCACTTCAGTGGGTCGATATAAAGTAAAATTAGGCATGTACTCCATCAGATTGGCGCTCCTTCTGGAATCTGAGCCTTGGAAGTAGCCTTTTTAGCGTTCCTTTTATTTTTCTCTAAGACTTCTAGAAGCCGGTCTGGTGTGAGGGGCAGCTCTCTTACTCGGATGTTTAGCGCATCGGCCACCGCGTTGGTCAGGGCGGGTAGGAAACCGGCGAGCGAGGCCTCCCCGGCCTCTTTGGCGCCAAATGGACCGTGCGGGTCGCTGGACTCTACAATGTGGCTTTCGATAGGAGGTGATTCGACGATGGTAGGCACTCGGTAATCCAGCATGCTGTTAGTGATACCAAGTCCATTATGAAAATGAGTTTCCTCGGTCATCGCCTGGCCCATACCCATCCAAACCGAGCCTTCTATTTGGCCCTCGACAGACAACGGGTTGAGCGCCTTGCCGCAATCATGCGCTACCCAAACTTTGTCCACCTTTATCTCAGCTGTATCTGGATCGACGGTTACTTCGACCACCTGAGCAGCGTAGGAAAAGGCCATCGTACCGCCTATGGCTGCACCTCGGTATTTTTTGCCACCCCAACTGTCTGGTATAGTATCAAAATTTCCTCGGGCGGTAATAGTGCCCGTATCTTCCAAAGCCGCTTCCACCACCTCGTCGAAAGTCATGCCATGGTCTTGTTGACCGGCACGATAAACTTCGCCTAGACACTCTATATTGGCCGGGTCTACCTCAAGCTTTTTGGCAGCGGCTTCTACTAAAATTTGTTTCAGATTTTCGGCTGCATTGATTGCAGCATTTCCTACCATATAGGTCACGCGCGACGAATAGGCACCATTGTCTTTGGGGGTAATTGCGCTGTCCCCTGCAATAATTCGAATGCGTGATATATCGATGCCCAGCACTTCCGCTACGCATTGGGT
>CAYZMI010000016.1:2852-4574 GCA_964479475.1 uncultured Rhodospirillaceae bacterium
GTGAAGGTAGGTGCTTTTAGCAGATTTGCTCGCCGGACTTGAAACGGGTCAAGACCCAGTTCCATCGCCATTTCATCCAGGAGTGATTCAAATGCAAAGCGCACATTGACGGTGCCGTGCCCGCGAAAGGCACCACAGGGTGGTGTATTTGTCAGTACCCTGTATCCGTTATAACGGGCGTTTTGAATATCGTAGATGGCGAAAATCATTGATCCCGAATAGAGGATCGTTACGGTCCCGTAACCTGCGTAGGCGCCACCGCGTTGTATGGTCGTAGCCTCTACTGCGGTGATCCGACCATTTTTTCTCATGCCAATTTTAAGTGTGGTCATTTGTTCTGGTCTGCCTCGATGAGTTATGAAGGTCTCTTCGCGGCTTGCAATCATTCTCACGGTGCCACTTGCCTTGATCGCCAGTGCACTGGCGATCAATTCAAAATGTAATGCCTCTGTGCGAGAGCCGAATCCGCCGCCGATGTGAGGTTTGATCACGCGGATCTTGGATTTTGGAAGGCCAAGAGTTTGTTCCAGCATCAGATGTACATAATAGGGCACCTGAGTAGACGGCTTGACAGTCAGGCGTTCACGCAAGGCGTCATATTCTGCGATTGCCGCGTGAGGTTCTGTCTGGACCTGGCAAACCTCTGCACAATTATAGGTGTTTTCACAGATCAGATCTGCATCTGCAAAGCCTTTATCAACTTCACCAAGATCGTACTCCACGTGCCGTTCCACATTGTTTGGACGTTTTTCGTGAAGTGGTGCCGCGCCTTCTCCCATGGCGTCTTCGGCGGTGAAACTTGCGGGTAATTCGTCATAAACCACCTCGATAAGATCGAGTGCTTTTTGCGCGGTTTCAACATCGATAGCAGCAACGGCGGCAACAGGTTCACCGCGATAGCGAACGCGATCGCGAGCTATGGGCCATTCCGTTCGTGCGATGGGTAATACCCCGAATTGGCCAACAAAGTCTTGCCCGGTGACCACCGCTTCTACGCCGGGCAAATCTTCTGCGCCGGATGTATCAATATTGACAATTTCAGCATGGGCTAAGGGACTACGTAGAATGCGCCCTACAAGAGCATTTTTCTCAATAAAATCAGCCGCATAGCGGGCCTTTCCTGAAACTTTCTCCGGTCCGTCCACCATCGGCAACCGCACACCAATTGATTTTACAGGTTGGATGTTTTCAGGCTTGATGGGTGCATTTTCGTTCATTGGGCATCATGCTCTTTGGATAATTCTTCAGAGGCCATCTGAACGGACTCAATTATTTTTACGTAGCCGGTGCAGCGACAGATATTGGCTGCCATGCCTTCACGAATTTCGTTTTCGCTTGGGGACTGGTTTGTGCGTAGCAATCCCTCGGCTGCCATGATCATCCCAGGCGTGCAGAAGCCGCATTGCGCACCCAGTTTTTCATGGAACCCTCGTTGTATGGATGAGAGTCTCCCACTGGTCTCTAACGATTCTATTGTTTCGACTTTCCTGCCATCGCACACGGCGGCAAGTGTTAAGCAGGAGTGACGCGGCAAACCATCCACGAGGACAGTGCAGCACCCGCATTCTCCTCCGTCACATCCAATTTTAGTACCGGTGAGGCCGACTACTTCGCGCAGATAATCGACCAGCAGCATATTGTGGGGCACCGCATCCTGGCGGTCTCGCCCGTTGAGGTTAAGAGAAAGGAGGGACCTCATCTTTTCTATTCCTTTACCGAACA
>CAYZMI010000016.1:4674-29232 GCA_964479475.1 uncultured Rhodospirillaceae bacterium
ATACCAATGGATGATCATCATAAAGAACAAGCCAACGATACTAAAATTATAGGATTCGGTGAGGCACTTCGAGTGTGGATACGTATCGCCCTCTTAAGTTTTGGGGGACCTGCCGGGCAAATAGCACTCATGCATCGCGTGCTGGTTGACGAAAAGAAATGGCTCAGTGAGGGTCGGTTTTTGCATGCGCTCAACTACTGCATGTTGTTACCTGGTCCGGAGGCTCAGCAACTTGCGACATATGTTGGTTGGCTATTTCACAAGACAAAGGGGGGCCTTGTAGCCGGTATCCTATTTATTTTGCCCGGTGCGGTTGTAATCCTGTTACTGAGTATTCTTTACGCCGGATTTAAGGATCTCACCGTCGTTCAGGCGGTGTTCTTCGGTATCAAAGCCGCCGTCTTGGCAGTTGTGGTTGAAGCAGTTTTGCGGATCGGCAAGCGCGCGTTGATCAACAAATTTATGTACGCCATTGCGACTTCAGCTTTTGTTGCGATCTTTGTTTTCGCTGTACCGTTCCCCGCGATTGTTGTGATCGCCGGCTTCTTTGGATTTTTGGGCGGTCGAGTTTGTCCTGCAATATTCCCCGGTGGATCGGGGCAGAGTGGGGATGTTAAGTCCGATGGAGACGCGATTTCTGCCCTATCCGACAAAGGCCGTCTCGAGCATACCAGACCGTCGACGGTACGTGCCCTTCGCGTTGCAGCGGTGTGTCTGGCACTTTGGCTGGCGCCTGTGGCTGTGTTGTGGACAATTCTCGGCTCGGGCCATGTCTACACCCAAGAGGGGCTTTTTTTCAGCAAGATGGCGGTAGTGACCTTTGGAGGTGCCTACGCGGTGCTGGCCTATGTCGCTCAGCAAGCAGTGGAGACTTATGGGTGGTTAGCTCCTGGTGAAATGCTTGACGGCCTCGGTATGGCGGAGACCACGCCTGGACCACTGATAATGGTGGTTCAGTTTGTTGGCTTCATGGGTGCCTACCGCAACCCGGGAACACTTGATCCCATGTTAGCGGGCGTACTGGGGGCTGCACTTACAACATGGGTCACCTTCGTGCCCTGTTTCCTTTGGATTTTCTTGGGTGGACCATATATCGAGTCCTTGCGCGGTAATAAATCGTTGAGCGCAGCGCTCACAGCCATCACAGCGGCCATCGTCGGTGTTGTCTTGAACCTCGCTGTTTGGTTTGCCATCCATGTAGTGTTTGGTAAATTAGAGCAGGTAGAATTGGGCTTAATCCAGCTATACGTGCCAGTCTGGGCTACGCTCAATTGGACCGCGCTGTTACTATGTGTCGCGGCGCTTGTTGCGATGTTACGCTTTAAAATCGGGATGATTCCGACTCTTATGGTATCTGCGATTGTAGGTGCAACCATGTTTCTGCTTCACCTATGATTTATTTAAATCAATTTTGCGTTGTAATAGAAGAAGTTAGCTTAGGTCAATTCAGTATCGGAGGAATTTTATGACTGCCGGATCCTTGCCACTGATCGTTGAACCGGATGCTTTGGAGAGTGCTCTCGGAGCCGATGGGCTTTTAATTGTCGATCTCAACGAGGAGAAAGTTTATCAGGAAGGCCACATACCTGAAGCGGTAAACCTGGCATATGCGTCACTTATTGGTCCGCGCCCACCCGCCATGGGGACTATTGCGTCGGTCGAGCAGCTCAGTGAGGCATTGTCCAGTATCGGTCTTTTACCAGGTCATCATGTAGTGGCATATGACAGTGAGGGTACCGGAAAGGCGAGCCGGTTTCTCTGGACACTGGATGTTGTAGGCCATTCCTCCTTTTCCTTGTTAAATGGCGGGCTGCATAGTTGGGCCGCCGAAGGACACCCCATGGAATCCGAGCCTAACATTCCAGTTCCAAGCGAGTGTGCGGTTACCTTGGGTGATACGGGTATCGCAGATAAAGACTACATCCTTTCACGACTCAAAGATCCCGACATGGTAGTTTTGGATGCGCGTACCGAAGCTGAGTATCTGGGTGCCGATATGCGTGCGGCCCGTGGCGGACATATTCCCGGTGCAGTAAATCTCGATTGGATGCTGACATTAGATAGAGCCAACAATTTTCGTCTAAAGCCTCAGGAGGAACTTACGTCGATGCTGGCTGAGCGTGGAATAACCTCTGACAAAGAAATCATCATGCATTGTCAGACCCATCACCGTTCTTCGCAGAGCTACGTTATGCTAAAATCGTTAGGGTTCAAAAATATACGTGGCTATGATGGCTCTTGGTCCGAATGGGGCAACGATCCCAATTTGCCTATCGAAGCATAATGTTATTTTTTCCAATGCTTACGCACTTCCGCTCGGCATCAAGTTGTAAAATTATAGATGCAGGAGAGAGCAATCTGATAATAAAAGAGGGAAAAATATGAACGACCGATTTCCTCGCGCCGTACTGGATCAGGAATCTCAGCAACGGGAAGACATAAAGGCTTTGAAAGCGGCTGAAACCCCTAACAATATTCCGTTTAACGCCAATAAGATCGGACATGTGGTGTTGATGGTGAGCGATTTGGAACGCTCAACTGAATTTTACACCAAGGTTTTGGGGTTTCGTGTCTCAGATGTTTATCCGGAATCTATGATGCCGGGCCGCATGGTCTTTTTGCGGCTAAATGACGATCATCACGGTGTTGCAATCGTTGGTGGTAGCGAGCGGCATGTGGATAGTTCGGAAATGCATCATATGGCGTTTGCGGTTGATACACTCGATGAGGTGTTTCGGGCTCGGGATCATCTGCGCAAACAGGGTGTTAAAATCGAATTTGAAGGTCGCCGCCGGGCTGGTTGCCAGGTAGCAGTGGAATTTTGCGATCCCGATGGCCATTTTCTGGAAATCTACTGGGGGCTTGATCAGGTCTCACCAAACGACATCGTGCGACCCGCCTCAGAATGGACGCCGGTAGCGTCGTTAGAAGAGGCGGTGGATAACGCCCCGCCTGGCCAGAATACGAAACTTTCAGATCCCGGTTTACGTGAGTAATCGAGATTAATTATGGATGGTGCTGCAGAATTAAAGCCGCTCAATCCCAAAAAATTTCAAGATCCCAAGGTAACGTTAAATGGTTCCATGCGTGCCACTGTTGCGTTGGGTGAACTTAAAACACTTTGGATCAACACTGGTACGCTGTGCAATCTAACTTGTAAAAACTGTTATATCGAATCCAGCCCGCGCAACGACCGGCTCGTCTATATCTCGTCATCTGAGGTCGCCGTCTATCTTGATGAAATTGTCACTCTTGGCCTCTCGACCGAGGAGGTTGGGTTTACTGGTGGCGAACCCTTCATGAACCCAGATATAATAAAGATGATTGAGGATGCGTTGTTGCGGGGTTACCGCGTTATGGTGCTAACCAACGCTATGCGTCCCATGCGTCGGCACGAGGTGGCGTTGGTTGATTTAAAGAATCGGTTTGGGTCAGACCTGATACTGCGCGTTTCGTTGGATCATTATACAAAGAAGCTGCATGAGACCGAGCGCGGTACTCATAGCTGGAATAAGACCATTGATGGTATTAAATGGTTGGCTGAAAATGGCTTTCACATAAATGTAGCTGGTCGCACCCAATGGGGTGAGACGGAAGATTCTATTCGTGAAGGCTTCACCTTCTTATTCGCCGAACACGAAATTCCAATCGACACGACGGATCCAGTTAGTCTGGTTCTGTTCCCCGAAATGGACGAGCGCGCTGACGTCCCTGAAATCACGGAGCATTGCTGGTCAATCCTCAACGTTTCACCAAACGACCTAATGTGCGCTTCGTCTCGAATGGTAGTTAAGCGCAGGGGCGCTATCAAACCGACTGTGCTGGCCTGCACTTTGCTTCCTTATGATGAACAATTTGAGCTTGGTGAGAATTTATTGGATGCGCAGGATGAGGTGCCGCTCAACCATCCTCACTGTGGGAAATTCTGTGTTCTCGGTGGGGGGGCTTGCAGCTGAGGTCAACAATTAGCCGAAAAGGAAGAGCCTTAGCCTCTAGACCTTGGATTGCATTCCGAGCGACAATGCTACTCAAAATCAGGGAAGAACAGCTATGTCAGATACTAATTTAACTCCGGAAAAATCTTTCGTGTTTGATTTTGTTGAGCGCAACAAGGATGCGGTGGCTACTATCGGCGATAGCGTGTTTTATTTTGGTGAACTCGGTATGCAGGAAGTGGAAAGTGCTAAGCTGATGACGGGTTTACTGGAAGATGCGGGATTTCTGGTAGAGCGTGGCATATCTGGCTTTCCAACCGGCTTCTGCGCCACATTTGGGTCTGGTGAGCCAGTCATCGCAATGCATACAGAATATGATGCTAATCCGAATAACAGCCAAGTCTCTGGCGCCACGGAACAAGAAAACATTACACCATATGGGCCGGGCCATTGTGAGGGTCACAACTGTAATGCAGCAGTGATGGTATCGGGGGCGATCGCGGCTAAGCGTGCAATGGAGAAATTCGGATTAAGTGGAACACTGAAGGTGTTCGGCGCCCCCGGCGAAGAACAACTCATAAGTCGGCCATATTACGTGCGAGACGGGTGGTTCGACGATGTGGATGTAGCATTACACGACCATATAGGTGGCGATTTTCATACTGTTTACGGCCTCACCCATTCAGCAGCTATTTCCGCTTATTTCACTTTCCATGGCGAATCAGCACACGCTTCCACTGCGCCGTGGCGCGCGCGCGATGCGCTTGACGCAGTTGTCCTAATGGATATGGGGATGGCGCAGTTTCGTGAACATATGGAACCAACCATGCGGGCTCACCGGGTGATTAAAGAGGGTGGGGATCAGCCTAACGTAATTCCCTCTAAGGCAACTGTTTGGTGGACATTTCGTGCTCCCATGGCTGACGGTGCCCGTGTTGTGTTTGAACAGGGCAAGAAGATTGCCGAGGGTGCCGCGATAATGACCAACACTGAGGTCGAAATCGATGTGATGAGTGCGGTTTGGCCAGTGCGCACCAATCAAGGGCTGGCCGAGGTGATCCAAAACAATATAGAGCAAGTGGGCGTGCCAGAATGGAGCGAGGAAGAACAAAAATTTGCTCGCAAGCTGCAGAAGTCGGCTGAAGTTGCGGAAGTGGGGCTTGAGATTGAACCCCGGCCACTGGTTGGGCCCACCGAACAACGCGCGCCGTCTAACGATTGTGGTGATGTTTCTTGGAAGGTACCCATGGGGCGGGTCGGATTTCCGTCCAATGTACCAAATGTGCCGTTCCATCATTGGGCCGGTGGCGCGGCTCTTGCTACTTCTATCGCGCACAAGGGTTCGGTCGTAGGCGCCAAGACCCTGGCCGCCACGGCGATCGACCTTTTAAGTGATCCGAAACTAGTGCAAAGGGCCAAAGAAACATTTGCTGCAGAAATTGGCGATCAGGTTTACGAGCCGCTAATTCCGCTCGACCAAACACCGCCGGTAGACCTCAATCGCGAAATGATGGAAAGCTTTCGCGAACCCATGCGTAAACACTACATTAAGGACAAGCCCGTGTTTGTTTAGAAACAGTTAATATCGATAATTTCAGTGCCATCAGAGCCTAACTTGTGAGTCTAGACCAGTTTTTGATAAGTGGTTCAATTTTTGTCACGCTATTCTGGTGTTGCTAACGCGGCTGAGGGGTTGGGATCATATTATTAGCTGTCGTATTTACTTTCTCACTCGCGGCAGATGCATGAGATGCCACGGGCTGGGCAATTCTCCGACTGGGATCTCTATTACTGAAGGTTGATCCCGTCCCAAGCTTTTCTTAAGTGCGGCGCGGAGATCGTCTGGCGTTTCCGCCCGAATGCCCTGGGCACCAAATGATTCGGTGAATTTCACAAAATCGGGGTTGTGTAAATCTGTGCCAATAACCCGACCATCATATTTTTGAAGTTGGCTGCGCTTGACGTTCCCGTAGGCGCCATCATTAAATACCAGAGTGACCGTGCCGATATTTTGCTGTACCGCGGTCGCTAACTCGTTGGAGGCGAACATGAATCCACCATCTCCCGAGATAGAAACAACTTCGCGGTCTGGGTTGGCAACCTTTACGCCAAGTGCTGTAGGAAAACCGTAACCCAGTGTGCCTTGATAGCCTGGAGAGACGTAAGTACGCGGATAATAAAATGGCATGCCAATCCGCGCCATGTACGACATTTGTGTGGATTCTCCGACAACAAAGCCGTCCTCGGGCAATTCGTCACGCAATACATTGATAAAATCCCACTGTGGCGACAGTTTTTCAAATTCCGCCTGCAGTTCGGCTTTTCGCTTCACCAATTCTTCCTTTCGTGATTTTCTAACCTTGTTATGCTTAACCAGCGCCTTAAGTAGAGCTGTGAGCCCGCAGCGTGCGTCGGACACGATGCCGATAGTTGGCTGGTGCACTCGCGCCACCTCAGTTGGATCGATATCCATCCGGATTAGCTTGAGGGTCTCATCGACGCCCCAGCCGTTATACTGTTCGTACAACCGGGTCCCGATGGCGAGAACCACGTCTGCTTCACCATAAAGTCGATGTCCAACACTCTCGGGTACACCTAGGTAATTGTCCGCGCGAAGCGCGCCTTTACCATTTCTCGACATGCTAACTGGCGCTTGCAAGGTTTCTGCGACGGCAAGTAATTCTTCTTCAGCTCCAAACACGCCACGCCCGGTTAAAATTAAAGGATTATCTGCAGCACCCAATATTTTTGCTGCTTTATCAACCAGATCTAAATCTGGTTCGAGCGGCAATGGTTCTTCAACTACATCGCGCAGCACAACCTCTGCCTCCATTTGTAAAATATCTGGTGAGGCCTCAATGCCCACTGGACGGACGCGCCCTGAGCGCAACTCTCGAAATGCCGTCTCCACAATCTGCGGCGCTTCGGTCGGATGATTTATACGGTCAGCCCATTTGGTAAGGGCCCGAATGACACCAAGCTGATTGTTAATCTCGTGGTGAGCGCCCACCTTACGCTCGATCAACGTAGACGGTACTTGGCCTGAAATGCACAAAACGGGAGAGTTGCAAGCATACGCCGTGCTGAGAGCGGCGGAGGAATTGAGAAAGCCAGGACCGGGGACAACGGCATATGCACCTATTTTTCCAGACGAAGCGGCGTAGCCAAATGCCATGTAAGCGCCACCTTGTTCGTGGCGATTTTGAATGAACCGAATGGCGTTGCCTTCGTCATAAAGCGCATTAAAGAAATAGTCGAGTTGGACACCGGGGATGCCAAACATGGTATCTATTCCGTATGCTTTGAGCGATTTAACCAGTGCTGCACCCCCTGTCATTCGCGTCATCGTCGTCCCCCCTCATTGATGGTATAAGCTCTATACTAAAGCGTTTTCCGATCAGTTGGAAACGCCCGAAAACCCAGAGGGAATGGCGATGCAAGATGTTTTGGATGAATTTGAGGACCGCATTGCGCCAACGCATACGGCGGTTCTTGTTGTGGATATTCAGAATGATTTTTGTGCGCCTGATGGCTATTTGGGGAGCAAATACGGTTGTGATGAAGCGGCGAATGAAGCCTTGGCGGAACGCAATATTGATTTAACGGATGCAGCCCGATCTGCCGGCGCACTAATTGTTTGGATACAAGCGATTTATGACCCTGTCTATTTGTCTGCGCCTATGTTGATGAAAGCATCCTCTAAAGCAAATGACTTACGTTGTATCGACGGTACTTGGGGCGCCGATTTTTATAAGGTGGTTCCGAAGGAAGCCGACCTAGTGGTGCGTAAACACCGTTATAGTGCTTTCTCCGGCACGTCCCTCGATAATATTTTGCGCCGTAATGGCATTCGTTCGACTGTGATCACCGGAGTTTCGACTAATATTTGCGTGGAATCCACTCTGAGGGAAGCCTTTAATCTCGGTTATTACGTTGTCGTGCCCCAAGATTGTGTTGCTAGCAATAATCAATCCCTACATGACGCTACTCTTCGAAATGTTGAATTTTTGATTGGAGACCTTACCAATGCCAACGAGCTAATGGCGCACTGGAGTGAGTCTAATAACCCTAATAAACATTAAGACGGGATGGCAACGATCCAAGTTGACTTGGTCCTAAACCATAAAGGGACGGAAATACATTGGATAATTCTTATGCATCAACGTTGCGTGAAAGAAATTGTGGAACACAATCTTCCTAGATTTCTCTCCGTTTGGCCGTTTAGTATAATAAACATTTCACGTCGTTCACTTTCTTGAAGACTTACCCGATTTTTGTAATTGTATGTTTATACAGCTTGGTCGGCTTAGCCGGTCAAATCGTGTTCCCTCATAAACAGGTCGCGCAAAAGAGGCTTTTGGACTTTACCGGCCGGAGTCTTTGGAAGGGTTTGGGTGAAGCTGATAAATTTGGGCCGTTTAAATCGCGCCAAACGCGCCTCACAATGAGAAACCAGGTCTTCTTCGGATAATTGTGTATTGTTCTTGAGGACTACTAACGCTGCAAGTGCCTCGCCCCATTTTTCGTCCGGTATTCCAAATACTGTACATTCTGAAATATCCGGATGATTTTCCAATACAATCTCAACTTCTCGGGGATAAATATTGATGCCGCCTGAGACGATCATGTCCTTTGATCGGCCGGCTAAAGTGATAAAGCCATCTTCATCCATAATGGCTAAATCACCTGTCCAGGCCCAACCGTCATTATTTTTAAAATATTGGTCGGTTTCCTCCGGATTATTGTAATAGCCTTCCATCAAAAATGGTCCCCGCACAACAATTTCCCCGGTTTCTCCCAATGGCACCGAATTACCCTGGGGGTCTAGTAAACTTAATTCGACCCCGAGGGCCGGGCGGCCTACGGTTTTAGCCTTTTCGCGAGGGTGGCTTTGTTTATAAAAACAAATTGGCCCGGTCTCCGATTGGCCGTAATGATCGATGAAACTAGCATCAGGAAGTTTTTCGCCCACTTTCTTGATAAGTTCTGGCGAGGTGATGGCACCGGCGCAGGTGACCATTCGGAGTGAGTTTAGCTTTTCCCTGTCAAAGTTTGCATCATTCAACAGTTCGCTAAGTTGAACTGGCACCATCATGACATTGGTAATGCTGTGGCGCTGCGTCTCTAGAACGAAGCTGTCTGTGCTCCATCCTTTTAGTAAAACGCATGTAGTGCCCACAAAAAGAGCTGCCGGCATCCATACTAGCGATCCCATCGCGTGGTAAAGTGGGGTAATTAAGCCCACCACGTCATCTTCGGTGACCTCTTGCTCGATGGCAACTGTGTAAACACTCACGAAACGGCTTTGGTGGCTGACTAGAGTTCCCTTGGGTTTACCGGTAGTGCCACCTGTGAATGTCATAGCGACGGCGTCGGTATCTGATAGATGTTTAGCAGGTGCTGTATAGGGCTGGTCGGCGACGAATTCGTCGAATGATATCGACCCTTCGATCGCAGGTGCCCCTATAACTACGATGTGTTCAAGTGTTGGCAGCTGGTGGATCACTTCTGTAAGTTTTGCCTGTAAGGTGTCCTCTATTACAATGAGCTTTGCACCAGTCTGTGCAAGGACCGTTACCATTTCATCCGGGGCATAGGCAGTCATTAAATTGCATAAGATTGCGCCGGTTTGAGCACACCCAAAATGCGTCATGACATATTCGGGTAGATTTGAGCTCATTATTGCGACAGTGTCGGCCTTTGTAATTCCCAGTGATATCACCGCGTGGGCAAAACGGTTTGCAATTTTTGCGAGGTCGGCATAAGTCACCTGGCGGTCACCGCAAATCAGTGCCGTCTTGTTTGGATGACGACGCGCGCTTTGCAATAAAATATCACCAGTCAGCAATGGAATAATCTTTCAGCGCGTCAATTTTCTGGGGACGAGACCATATTGTGTAAGAATGTTTGTCGCAACCTATGAGCCTTAGAAGCATCATCCTGTTAATTGGAAACTTACTGGAGATGCTTTGATATGGCCGAGGCTACTGGTAGGCTAATTATATTCAAGGCTGAACTGGGTGAGATGAATGGAACGGTCATATAAAAAGGAAGTAGAGCTGTTGCGCCTTGGCGAGGGTGATGTCTTTCACGGTGAGGGTATTTTGGCCGTGACCAAGGCTTTGCTTCAATCCGGTGTTTCGTATGTGGGCGGTTACCAGGGGGCACCCATTTCGCATCTAATGGATGTGCTTTCTGATGCAGAACCCGTGCTTGATGAATTGGGTGTCCATTTTGAAGTCTGCGCAAACGAAGCATCGGCAGCTGCTATGTTGGCTGCTTCGGTCAATTATCCCATTCGGGGGGCCGTAACCTGGAAATCAGTCGTTGGTACAAATGTCGCGTCTGATGGCCTATCAAATTTATCGTCTTCCGGTGTAACTGGCGGCGCGATGATAATTATCGGCGAGGATTATGGCGAAGGATCAAGCATTATTCAGGAACGCACCCACGCCTTCGCCATGAAATCGTCTATTTGTTTACTCGATCCGCGTCCCGAATTGCCCACGATTGTACGCATGGTTGAACATGGATTTAGGCTGTCAGAGGCGTCCAACATGCCAACTATGTTGGAGCTTAGAATTAGGACTTGCCACGTGCATGGGCATTTTGAGACTAGTGAAAATTTACATCCCAAGTTTTCACGAAATGATCCAATATCGGAGGCGGAATTCGATCTTGCGAAGGTGGCACTGCCGCCTTCAACCTATGGCCAAGAAAAACATAAAATCGAACACCGGTTGCCAGCTGCTGTCGACTACATCGCTCGCAACAATTTAAACGAACAACTTGACGGTGATGTTTCCGAAATTGGTGTAATTGTTCAAGGCGGGATCTACAACACGCTTTTGCGGACGCTTTATCAATTCGATTTGGCGGACATTTATGGCAAAGCCCGGCTGCCAATATTTGTTCTCAATGTAACCTACCCTCTCGTACCCAAAGAATTGATCAAATTTTGTGCGGGAAAAGAAACTGTTTTGCTAGTCGAAGAGGGCCAGCCTGATTATATCGAACAGGCATTGCATGCAATTCTCAGAAAGGCGGATATCAATACAAAAATCGTTGGCAAGGATGTGCTGCCCATGGGAGGTGAATATACCTCCGAAGTTATGATTAAAGGACTGATTGGTTTTCTGAAAGATCACGGTCCATCGTCTCTTCAGATTGGCCCAACCCTGGATCGAATGGTGTCTCTTATTAAAGCTAAGGATGAAGCCAAAGCCGATTTGGGAGAGGACTACCCGCTGCGTCAGCCTAGCTTTTGTACTGGTTGTCCAGAACGGCCAATTTTTAGCGCTATAAAAATCCTTGAAAAGGAACTCGGTCCCACACATATAAGCGCGGATATCGGTTGCCACACTTTTGCTGCCCTGCCGCCGTTTAACGTTGGTAATACTGTGATGGGCTATGGCCTCGGGCTCGCAAGCTCTGCAGGATTGCGACCTAATATGGATAAACGTGTCATCAGCATAATGGGTGACGGCGGATTTTGGCATAACGGCATTTCGTCGGGTGTTGCAGCGGCACAAGCCAACGGAAACGATGCAGTGTTAATGGTTGTCCAAAATGGTTACACGTCGGCCACTGGCTGGCAACTGCTGCCATCTAGCAAGCAAGATCGTTATGGACAATCCCGCGATATGTCGATCCAGAAAGCCATGAAGGGTCTCGGCGTTAAGTGGTTACGGACCGTACGAAGCTATTCTATCGAAACTATGGTGAAGACGTTGCGTGAGGCCATGACGACGGCCAATAAAGGGCTAAAGGTGATAATTGCTGATGGCGAATGCCAATTAGCTCGGCAACGCCGAATTCGTCCACAGAATGCCTTGAAGTTAAAAAACGGACAAAGGGTAATTCGAACCCGTTTTGGAGTTGATGACGATGTGTGTACAGGAGACCATTCCTGCATTCGTTTGTCGGGCTGCCCTTCACTTACCATCAAGCCCTCTCCAGATCCTTTGCGTACTGATCCCGTAGCGCACGTTAACAACGATTGTGTGGGATGTGGCGTATGCGGCGAGGTGGCACATGCAGCGATTTTGTGTCCATCGTTTTACGAGGCGCGTATTGTACAAAATCCTAATTGGGTGGACCGGGGTCTGGATAACCTCCGCCGCATTGTAATCGGATTGTTAGGACCAAAAACCCAAAATTCCACAGCCGCATGATGGCCGCTGGTGACGTAAGACCCACAACATTGCTGGTTTCCGCCATCGGCGGGGAAGGTGGTGGAGTATTCGCCGCATGGATAGTTGAGGCTGCTAAACATGCTGGTTATCCCGTTCAAAGTACATCGATACCTGGCGTCGCACAGCGAACAGGCGCGACGACCTATTATCTTGAAGTTTTCCCGGTTTTAATTTCTGATCTGGAAGATAATCGCCCTGTATTGGCGATTTATCCCGGGGTCGGAGATGTCGACATAATGATTGCAAGCGAGTTTATCGAAGCTGGCAGGGCAATTGGGAACGGCTTCATTACGCCGGACCGTACAACACTTATTGCTTCCACCCACCGGGTTTATTCCATTGGTGAGCGTTCCGGGATGGGTGATGGTCGGTTTGATTCGGCGCGGCTACATGAAGTGATTGAAATGCGAGCTAAACAGGCGTTATTAGGAAATTTTCGCGAATCGGCAGAGGAAGTTGGGGTGAGCTTGAATGCAGTATTGCTTGGTGTACTTGCTACGTCGGGTCTTTTGCCGATCCCTCGCGCTTCATTTGAAGAGGCAATCCGCAAGGGTAATATTGCTGTTGAAGCAAATCTTAGAGGTTTTGCTGTCGGTTGCGACTATCAATTTTCTCACCAATCAGCACGGGCGCCGGTAGAACATAAGAACATTCGACCGACAGATTCAGGTCCGGAAGAATTGGAAAGGCGCGTGCAAAATGATTTTCCTGTCTCTGCGCAGAAAATTTTGTGTGAGGGTGTCCGACGGTTGTCAGATTACCAGGGTAGTGCCTATGCGGAGTCCTACCTTGACCGACTTGCTATAATTCGGGGGGTGGAAAAGACCGCAGGTGGAGGAGGTGAACTCACAAAGGAAGTAGGTAGGCAATTAGCTCTTCGGATGTCCTATGAAGATGTCATTCGAGTTGCGCAGCTAAAATCTGCACCGTCGCGTTATACTCGGGTTCGCAATGAAATTCGTGCTAATCCAAATGAACCCATTATTGTTATTGATTATTTTAAGCCTGGAATTAAAGAATTTTCCGCTATTCTACCGCCAGGAGTTGCGCGATTTTTGCTTTCCTGGTCCCAACGTCGAGGTTGGCAAGAACGCGTCCATTTCGGCTTGAAGGTTCGGTCGACTACGGTTTTTGGCTACTTTTTGCTCCGCCTTTTAGCTTCGCTAAAGCGCTGGCGACCCTATAGCTATGGGTATGAAGCCGCTCAACGAAACATTGAAGCTTGGCTAGATGACGTAAAAACAGCTTGCAACTTGGACTCAGAATTGGCATTGGAAATTAGCGGATGCGCAGGACTAATCAAAGGTTATGGGGATACTATTGAGCGAGGTTCGGTAAATTTCGAGCGCATACGAGAGTCCATAGTTGTACCTGCTTTGTCCGGTTCAATAGATGCGAAGCGTGCTACAGACGCACTCGTCAATGCCCGTGCTGCTGCGCTCTCAGATCCAGACGGAAAACGCCTTACGGAACTGCTATCAGAGTTTGATAGAGATAATTTAACAGCAGATTAATTATCGAGTGCCTTAGCGTCTAATTAACAATAAGTCTCAAACCAATTCAGATTGTTTGGCGCCAGCCTTCCCCATAAATCTAAAATTTAATATCTTAGCTGACCTATTGGCGCGGATAGGGTACTTCTTAGCTTAATTTGGTCCTTAGGCTGCACGCATGTGAAATTCGTGTCGTGTGCCTTTATTAATTATACGAGGCGGTGGCAATGGAATTTGGTGTTCAGTTTTTTCCTAATGTAAATCCCGATGAAAAGCCTGCGGCGCTATATTTCGATGAATGTTTGCGGCTGTGCGAATCCTTTGATGAGTTAGGGTATACGCATGTCCGAACGGTAGAACATTATTTTCATCGTTATGGGGGATATAGTCCCAATCCAATTGTTTTTTTAACTGCCGCCGCGCAGCGGACAAAAACCGCGCGGTTGATTACTGGCGCAGTTCTTCCTGTTTTCAATCACCCACTAAAAATTGCCGGTGAGATTGGTATGCTGGATGGCATCTCGAATGGTCGCCTCGAAGTTGGATTAGCGCGCGCGTTTCTGCCACGTGAGTTTCGTGCGTTTGGGAGGACACTAGACGAGAGCGTGGCCCGATTTGACGAAGGTGTCGATCAAATCCAGCGTCTGCTTGAGGAAGAAAATGTTTCATTTGAAGGGCAATTTCACAGCTTCCAAGATATTACGTCGATGCCGCGGCCTACTCAAAAGCCAAGACCGCAATTTTGGACGGCAGCTTTGAGTACACAAGAATCCTTTGTGAAGGCTGGTAAACGTGGTGACTGGCTGATGGCAATACCGATTGCCGGTGGAAAGATGAAAGAATTGCTCGACATATATCGCGACGCATGGAAATCTGCGGGTCATGCGGGAAACGGCCGCGTCATGCTCGCATTTTTCATGTTTTGCAATGAAGACCGGGCAGAAGCAATCCGCATCGCGCGTGATCCTGTAGATCGGTATTTTTCCTCTTTGGTAGAGTCTGCAAGTGATTGGGAAAGCGGCGAAACGTCCGAGGATTACAAAAACTACGACAAGATTATCGCCCAATTGAAACAAGAAAATCTCGATACGCAAATGGAAAAATGTTCCGCTTGGGTTGGTAGTCCAAATAACTTAATCGATATGATCCGAAGCTATGATGAGGAAGTGGGGGGAATTGATGATGCATCGCTTCAAGTCAATTTTACTACAATTTCTTATGAACAAGCGTATGACTCCATAAGATTATTTAGCGAAAAGGTAATCCCGGCATTTAAATAAGAATGGGTCACACCAGTTTTAGAAATTTTACTTTATAAAATATGGGGGTGTAGGAGATAAAGTCACGGTATCACCAAACGCTATGATTAAGATCTAAAAATTATTTCGCGAGAGTTGAAACTCGGGTGGGTAGTTGCATATTTGAAATAATCAGGGATGCTATTAGCGATTGGATGACGCTAATTAATTCTAAATAATCATAGTTTTTTAGATTGCAGATTTTCCGGTAACTGCGCTTTAGAGTTTTAATGTTACGTGAAGTTTGCCTCGGATCTTCGTCAATTAACCTTTGGGCAATAACTTATGACAGTCCTAGTCACCGGCGCTGCAGGATTTATCGGTTATCACGTGGCCGCAGCATTATTGGCACGTGGTGAGCAAGTCATAGGTGTAGATAGCGTCAGTGATTATTACGACGTCCGATTAAAAGAGGCGCGCATTGAGCGGTTGGTGGAACATAACGGATTTAGTTTTCATCGGATAAATATCGCGGACTTTGATACGATGTGCGACCTAATGAAAAGCGCGACGGGCATCTCCAAAATCGTACATCTGGCTGCGCAAGCAGGTGTGAGATACTCGATTGAAAACCCATTTGCTTATGTTCAAGCAAATCTGGTTGGTCACATGACGATGCTGGAAATCGCTCGGCATCAAGCAAGTTTAGAGCACTTTGTGTATGCGAGTTCCAGTTCCGTTTATGGCGGAAATACAGAACTCCCATTTTCTGTCGATGACCCCACCGACACACCAATCTCCCTTTATGCAGCGACGAAAAAATCCGATGAGTTAATGAGCCATTGTTACAGTCACCTTTATCGGATACCCCAAACCGGCCTCAGATTTTTCTCCGTATATGGACCCTGGGGTAGACCTGATATGGCTATGTACATCTTTTGCAAGGCTATTGTGGCAGGAGATCCCATACCGGTTTTTAACGACGGGGATATGCGTCGTGATTTTACTTATATTGACGATATTGTCAGGGGTGTTCTTGCTGCACTGGATAAACCCCCTGTGGTGAACCAGGGTGCGGTTCCCTGTCGCCTATACAATATCGGAAACCATCGGAGTGAACCTTTGATGCGAATGATTGGTCTCATTGAGGATGCACTCAACAAAAAGGCTGAAATTAATTATTTGCCGATGCAGCCTGGCGATGTGAAAGAATCCTTCGCGGATATCGATAGTATCCGGAACGACCTTGGTTTTATTCCAACGACCTCTATTGAAGAGGGCATCCCAAAATTCGTCAAATGGTTTAAGTCTTATGAGGGTGTTTAGTCGGGCTAAAGAGGCGATTACCTATCGTAGATTTATCTGCCCCAGCGGTTGTCCGGGTTTTGTTGGTTGCCCAAATGGAGAACTCCGAGACAGCCGATTTTGAATAATGATCGGATTACGCAGGTGATTAACCCTTCGAACGGATGAGAATATCCGACGCTATACGCGATGCTGTATCGCCGTCCCATAAATCAGGTATTTTTCCTTTAGCCCAGGCACCATTTGTTATTTTGGCAATCATCGGGGCCAATTCGTCAGGACGGACCAGTTTGTTACTACCCTTTGTTATAGTTACGGGCCGTTCCGTTGAATCGCGTAAAGTGAGACAGGGGATGCCTAAATAGGTTGTTTCTTCCTGAACACCGCCCGAGTCTGTGATAACCAACTTTGCTTCTCGGACTAAACTCATGAAGCGAACGTAATTCATTGGCTCGGTAACAATTAACCTTTGCGCGGTTTCGAGGCGATGTAACAGACCAAACTCGTTCAGGTTTTTGCGGGTTCGCGGATGTAGTGCGAATACGAAAGGCAAATCATCTGCGATGGAGATAAGTCTATCCACTAGTAATGATAAAGCCTCTGCATGATCGACATTACTCGGCCGATGCAAAGTCACAACCCCATATTGATTGGGTAATAAATCAAGTTCGGTTCGGGTTCTGGCATGTTCAATTTGACTGCGCATCAACTCATATGCATCGATCATAATATTTCCAACAAAGGATATTCGATCAGCTGAAACGCCCTCGTTTTTTAAATTTTTGTTTCCATCGGTAGAAGGTGTCCATAGCACGTCGCATATGGAGTCGGTGATAATCCGATTGATTTCCTCAGGCATTGTTCGGTCCCCACTTCGGAGCCCAGCCTCAAGATGTGCAACTCGAAGGCATAATTTTTTGGCGGCCAGAGAACAAGAAACTGTGGAATTTACGTCCCCGACGACAACGACCCAATCGGGGCTCGTTGTCATTAGAATTTTTTCATACGCAATCATCACACCGGCGGTTTGCTCAGCGTGTGTGCCACTTCCAACTCCCAGGTGGTAGTCCGGCTTTGGTAGTTTGAGATCGTCGAAAAAGGCCTCCGACATGTTTGCATCATAATGTTGACCTGTATGCACCAATATCGGCTTGCACCAATCACTCGCCAACAGTTGGTGATAAAGGGGCGCTACTTTCATAAAGTTGGGCCGCGCCGCGGCAATCAGATGGATTATGAGTTCAGATGACATTGACTGAATGGCTCCTGAGGTTCAGTTCCTCTAATAGGCGATTTATTGAATTATAGCACCTCAATTTCAGCCAAAAGGATTTCTGGATTTTCAAAAATATCATCGAGCAAGAATTAGACCTTATCTATGGTCAATTCACATTCCAATGGTGCCCTAATATAATTGAGTTATCAAAAAATTTAGAGCTGCGGTTGCGATAAGCATAAATAAAAGGCTAGCGTTGGAAAGGATTGGGTTGCGTGTTTTACTCGTTATAAGCGAGTTCGGTGTGAGAACATGCCGAAATGGCTCAACTGTTAGGGAGGAATTGAAATGATGACATTGCGTAACTTATTGGCTATTGCAGGTGTTAGTGCGTTTATTTTTACCGGGACAGCGATTGTTGCACCGGCAACGAGTTTATCAGCGGATTTGAAATTAGCTCACTTTACGTCCCCTAAGCACCCCATGGATCGTTTGTTCATGCGACCGTGGACTAAAAAGGTAAAAAAAATGTCGGGGGGATCGCTACATATTAAAATTTACCCTGGTGGCAAATTGGGTAAAGGGCCGCGCGCGCAGTACAAACGCGCTGTCGACGGGGTGGCCGATTTAACCTTTGGTCTGCAAGGATACACTTCGAAGATATTTAAACGTACTACAATGGTTGAACTTCCCGCCCTCGCAAATAATTCGGGCGAGCTGGTGCGCAAATTTTGGAAGGTCTATCGAGAGCATATATCGTCCGAATACAAGAGGGTGAAGGTTCTCGCTATCTGGGTTGGAGAAGCGCCTATTTTCATGACCCGTAATAAACCAATCAAAACACTTGGCGATCTCAAGGGTCTCAAAATTCGAACGCCTTCTGCGAACCAATCTCGCTGGTTAAAGGCATTAGGGGCAACGCCGGTATCCTTCCCTGTAACTCAAATGTATCGCGCTTTGGAAACCGGACGCGTTGATGCACTGTTGGTGCCGCCAAGCGTAATTCGTAGCTTCAAAATTGGTGAAGTAGCTAAATACTTTACGACGGGTCTAGAGGCTGCCTTTGGGCGCTCACCATTTTTTCTGGTCATGAATAAGGAATCCTGGAAAGGGCTTAATTCCAGTCACAAGATAATAATTGTTCGGACCACTGGTGCGAAATGGAGCGCTCAAGCTACTGCAATCTATGAGAAAGCAGGCAAAGGTGGACTGAAGAGTGTTACTGGAACCGGTAAACATACGATCTTATCCTTCTCCGATGCAGACAAGGCGAAGATGCGGTCCATACTGATCAAAGCGCGTGATAAGTATGTCGGCGAATTAGAAAAACAAGGGATACCGGCAAAGGCCATTATCGCTGCTATGGGCTCTGCCTCTTAAGCCTCCGTGGAGGAAAAGCTCAACTCCCTGGAGTTGTTTATTAGACAGAGCGTGCGTTTTCTCGCCATTATTGGCGGGGCGACGCTGCTCGGTCTAATGCTGCTCACCGTGTATGCGGTAATCATGCGCTATGTTTTTAATTCACCCCTATTGTGGGCGCTTGACTACGCGCGTGTGGGCCTTGTCGTCGTTACTTTCATGGGACTTGGTTACTGCGGGCTGACTGGCGGTCACATTGCAGTTGATTTTATCGGTTCGTTTGCGCCTGCTTGGGTGCTTCGTGTTACCGACACATTTATTCGACTTTCCTGCGCTGTATTAATTGGGTTTATGGCTTGGCAAGGACTACGGCAAGGTGTTGACGCGTTTGAAATGGGCGAAGGTACAAATGAAGTTGAGATACCGCTGTTTCCGTTTTTCGGGGTCGTTGCATTTGGATGTAGCGTTTACGCGGTTGTTTTGGTGGTACAAGCACTACGCGCTGCGCGTGGTGCTGAATTAGACGATCGCGCCGAATAATGACCCCCGTCGAAGTGGGATTAATCGGTCTCGGAGCTTTATTTATATTACTCGCGTTGCGGATGCCTGTGGGTATTGCCATGGCTATCGTGGGTACGGTCGGGTTCGGTGTGCTCAATAGTTGGCCCGCTACCATGGCACAGCTGGGGCGTGAACCATTTGTTTTCGGGTCTTCCTATGAGTTGATTGTAATACCGCTCTTTGTACTTATGGGCAGCCTCGCGGGCATATCGGGGATGAGCCGCGATTTATATCACGCAGCTTATGCCTGGTTTGGTCATTGGCGTGGTGGTTTGGCATCGGCGACTATTGCTGCCTGTTCTGGCTTTGCTGCTGTTTCTGGATCCTCTGTAGCGTCCGCCATCACCATGGGTCGCGTCGCATACCCCGAGATGAAGCGATACGATTACGATCCCAAACTTTCTACCGGTTGTATCGCGGCTGGCGGCACACTTGGTATTCTGATTCCGCCGAGCACCGGCTTTGTTATTTATGCCATTCTGACAGAGGAATCCATTGGGCGATTGTTTCTTGCTGGGGTACTGCCTGGGCTACTTCTGACTAGCCTCTTTATGCTTGCAATTTATATACAAACCAGGATCAACTCGAGATTGGGCCCGCCTGGACCCAAATTGCCGCTGATCGACAGATTTCGTGCGCTCAAACAGGCCTTTTTCATGGTGGTGATTGTTGTCATCACCATTGGCGGAATTTACATGGGTGTATTCAGCCCAACCGAGGCCGCAGGAGTTGGCGCGTTTCTTGCACTTCTACTCGCTTTGTGGCGCAGACGTGTTACAGGGGCAGCACTTACGACCGTGATGCTCCAGACTATTCGCACAACAGCATTAGCATTTTTGATTATTGTGGGCGCACATATTTTTAGCCCATTTATCGCCTTGACGGAGATCCCAGAAAATCTTGCCGCTTATCTAACAGATGGGACTTTTTCAAACCTGACTGTCCTATTTCTGATATTGGTTACTTATATCATCCTTGGCACATTTCTCGAAGGGTTTGCCATGCTGGTGCTGACACTACCAATTGTGCATCCGCTTATTGTGGCCCTCGGTTACGATCCCATCTGGTTTGGTGTCACAATGGTGATTGTGCTGGAAATGGGGTTAATCAGCCCGCCCGTCGGGGTCAATGTCTTTGTCGTGAAGGGTATTGCCGAAGATGTACCACTCTCGCAAATTTTTCTTGGCATTCTTCCTTTTTGGGTAGCAATGGGGGTCTGTTTGGCTCTGTTGGTAGCCTTCCCAAATATAGCGCTTTTCTTACCAAATACTATGTTCGGTAGTTAGAAATTATACATGAAGATATTTTCCAAACGAAGCCGCGCTCCGCATCTAGGCAAGTATCCAATGGAGAAGATCCGGCGGGTTGCCAAAACGACCACCTATATTTCTGATGACGTCCCACGCGTGCCCAAGCGGGCCAATTTCTTTAACCGGGCGATGCTTGGGGATCTTGGAGCTAAAGCGAAACGCGAGCGGCCGCGGTTTGTCAACAAACTTCCTTTTGCGAGGGCTATGGGCAAGATTTGTCGCCAGCATATGCCCATGCACACGGGCACGCCAAAAGACACAAAAGCGCCGTTGCCCGACGATCTCACGGAACGCGCAAATCATTTCAAATCACTTTGTTATTTTCTCAGTGCCGACGTGGTCGGAATTTGCGAGGTGCCTTCTCACGCGTGGTATTCGCACGATGAGCAGGGAAAGGAAATTGTGCCCTACCACAAATACGCGATTGTACTCTTAATTGATCAAGGCTTCGACACATTGGACGCGGCGTCGGGTGATGATTGGATCAGCAATGCACAAAGCTTCCGGGGATATATGTGGGGGTCTAATATTGCCTGTACAGTTGCAGATTACATTCGGGAACTCGGATATTCCGCACGTGCCCATACCAATTTTGATAGTGATGTACTGCATATTCCGTTGGTGATGCTGGCTGGTCTCGGCGAGCTCAGCCGGATTGGGGAGGTAGTCCTTAACCCATTTCTCGGCCCACGTTTTAAATCGACAGTGATTACGACAGATTTGCCGTTAGAAGTGGATCAACCCATTGATTTTGGGCTTCAGGATTTTTGTTCCAAATGTATGAAATGTGCCGTGGAATGTCCGTGCGACGCTATTCCATTCGGTGACAAGGTGATGTTCAACGGATATGAGATGTGGAAGCCGGATGTCGCTAAATGTACGGCTTATCGCGTCACTAACTCTAAAGGAGGTGGCTGCGGTCGCTGTATGAAAATGTGCCCCTTTAATAAAGAAGGGTTATTGGCCCACCGGCTCGCTCTATGGATCTCCATCAAGCTACCCCCACTGCGATCGTTACTGGCTAAGCTTGATGATTGGCTGGGTTATGGCAAACGAAACCAGGCGAAAAAATGGTGGTGGGATTTGGAGATTGTCGACAAGAAGGTCACCGTCCCCGACGCTACCAATAAACGAGAATTGACCAAAGGTGCGAAGAAACCAAGGGAACAGCGCCTTGGTCTTTATCCAGCCGATACCATTCCAGCTGCGGATCGCCGCGATGTGGAGGCGGTTGATCGTAAGGAAGGCATTAAGCGTTATGAGGCAGCGCGATCGGAAAATGCCCAAAGAATTGTACGTGAGAAGGCGTCGTGAATATCTTTTCACGCCGTAACCGGGCCATGCATTTGGGTAAGTATCCTATGGAAAAAATCCAAAGGGTAGAAAAACCCACCACCTATATTTCCGATGATGTAAAACGCGTGCCTATGCGCGCAAATTTTTTTACCCGCGCTGCGATGGGGGATTTGGGATCGAAAGCACAACATGAACGCAAGTTTCGCTTCGCAAAAACGCCATTGAGCGTAGCGTTGCGGAGAATGTCCGGGACGCATGACGAAATTCATGATGGGCCGGTGGCAGATGAAAGGGCACCGATCACCGAAGATCCCCAGGAAATTGCCAAACATATAAAGTCTATGTGCTATTTTCTTGATGCCGACATAGTGGGGATTTGTGAGGTTCCAAATTATGCTTGGTATTCGCATGATCTCGACGGTAATGAAATCGCACCCTACCACAAATATGCGATCGTTATGGCTTTTGACCAAGGCTTTGACACCCTTGATGCGGCTTCCGGAGATGATTGGGTCAGCAACGCGCAAAGTCAGCGTGCCTATCTGATTGGCTCTACGGTTTCTTGCGTAGTAGCCGACTATATCCGTCAATTGGGCTTTTCCGCACGTGCTCAGACTGCTACCAGGTCTGACGTATTGCATCTGCCACTTACGCTCTTGGCGGGGCTCGGCGAGCTTAGTCGAATAGGGGAGTTGATACTCAACCCGTTTCTTGGACCGCGCTTTAAAACCAGTGTCATTACCACAAATTTGCCCCTTCAAGTGGATAAACCAATTGATTTTGGTCTCCAGGACTTTTGTAACAAATGTCTTAAGTGTGCGAACGAATGTCCATGCAACGCCATCTCTTTCGGCGAGAAAATTCTTTTTAACGGCTATGAAATGTGGAAGCCCGATGTGGAGAAATGCACACTGTACCGTGTGACCAATTCGAAAGGAGCCTCCTGCGGCCGCTGTATGAAGATGTGCCCGTTTAATAAGGAGGGACTCTTAACCCACAATCTTGCACTTTGGCTTGCGATTAAAGTGCCATTGCTCCGTGGCCTGTTGGCGCGCGCCGATGATTGGTTTGGTTATGGAAAACGCACTATTAAGAACATTTGGTGGTGGAACCATGAAAACGTTAAAGGTGAATACGTCGTCGCCAAGACGTCCAACGAGCGCGATCTTAAGCCGGAGGTTCGGCCTCGCGGTAAGGACCGTTATGCTATTTTCCCACCTGAGACCATGCCGCCACCTGCCACTAAAGAACCCTTTCCAATTAACCGACAGGACGGTGTGAGGCACCGCGCGATAGCCCCAAAGCCCCCTACACCAGAATAAACCAACTTGTGCCGCTTGCCTGTAGGGTTTCGGTGGCCCATTATTGTTATAGATATCCTAATAAGTTGAGCGGTTAAGGAGAACTCGTATGGCAACTAGAAGCCTCCATGAAAAACCCGAAACTACGCCGGAGCGAGAGGAATTTTATAAGAAAATCGATCCGCTTGCAGTAGCACCGCTGTGGGAACGTTTGAGTTCCATAATGAAACCTGAGCCCGACGTACGCGCCGCACCGCACATTTGGAAATACGATCAAATTAGACCGCGTTTGATGGAAACTGGTGAACTTATTACTGCGGAAGAGGCTGAACGTCGTGTGCTGATACTTGAAAACCCTGCACTTAAAGGAGATACCGCAATTTCGGATGCGTTGTTTGCAGGATTTCAACTCATTATGCCCGGCGAAATCGCACCTACCCATCGCCATTCTCCAGCAGCGCTGCGCTTTATTGTTGAAGGTAAGGGCGCCTATACAGCGATCAATGGAGAGAAGGCCCCCATGCTACCTGGCGATTTGATACTTACTCCGTCATTGGTGTGGCACGATCACGGCAACGTTGGAGATGAGCCCGTAGTGTGGCTCGACGGTCTAGACATGCCGTTGGTCCGATTTATGGGGCCGATGTTCACAGATCTGTATGAAGGTGGTAAACGACACCCCGACGGACGGCCTGACTACGATAATGTCTCGCGTTATGGCGCCAATATGTTGCCGATTGGTGAGACATATGAAACTGGAAATTCGCCAGTATTCCATTATCCCTATACTGATACCCGTCAGGCATTAATGAAATTAAAAGAGTCAGGTGAAATCGACCCGTGCCATGCAATTAAAATGCGTTACATCAACCCCACTAATGGTGGTCCAGTAATGCCGAGCATTGACTGCTACATGCAACTTTTACCCGGTAATATTAAGACCGAGGTATTTCAATCTACGGCGGCGTGGATCTATTCGGTTGTCGAGGGTACTGGAAAATCAGTTATTGGCGACACTACAGTAGAATGGGGTCCGCGAGACGTTTTCGTGGTACCGGGCTGGTATCCCCATCATCATGAGGCCGACAGTGACGATGCCATCTTGTTCAATTTTTCGGAAAAAACCCTTCACGAAAAGCTCGGTCTCTATCGCGAACGGCGCGGCAACGTGACCCACTAAAAGTGGATTTAATTTTGATGCGAAACGGCGGTCAAAATAGACCGCCGTATATTTGGGAGCTGTGATTTAAGTTGTTATGGTGGCTGAGTGAACCAAACCTGAGGTGCAATTATACTGCTTAGAAGTTGTTTAAGGTAGCACAACTAATCGCACATATCTTTAATACTAA
>CAYZMI010000016.1:29332-38170 GCA_964479475.1 uncultured Rhodospirillaceae bacterium
CTGCTTAGAAGTTGTTTAAGGTAGCACAACTAATCGCACATATCTTTAATACTAATACTAACGTTAATCCACACTCAGCCGTCGGTAGTACATGGGTTCTCCCTATCAAACACACCAAACATCCTATCGAATTGTCGAAATATTCTCATACGGCACAGGCTTTGGCTAAATTACACAAGTGTTAATGTAAATAGGGAAGGCCCTTGGCCCCACCTTAGTGTACAAATCAATCTATTCCGCTTACTCTATCATGGGTGAGGTCTAGGCCACTTTGAGCAGGATCTCCGTTAATGCCTCTGGCATTTCAATCATCACATCATGATGACATGGAACGTCAAACACCCGCCATGTTGGGTCCTGCTTGCAGGATTCATATGAGTTAACAAACGGCGGATTATTATAGCCGGTGGCAAGAATAAACGTTTTTTTACTGATCCTATCGCGGGCACCGGTGAGTTTAATCGGTTGTAAAGAAACACCAATTGGTTGAGGTGTAATTTTTGAGTCCGCCCAAGCAAGGTCGGCACCGGACAAACCATACTTTGTTGTAGAACCCGCAGGTCGAGATACTTCTCCCCTGGCTTGCGCTGCCAATACGGCTTCGCGACTGCCCTTAGACTGTGTATCGATGCCGCGTTCGCCGTCTACGGGCATAAAGGCGTCAAGAAATACAATTGAGCCAATACGATTTTCGATCCGCTCTGCCACACCCGAAACGACCCAACCACCATATGAGTGGCCACATAGTACGATGTTAGTAAGCTCCTCCCATTCGATTACATTGACCACGTCAGTAATGTGCGTGTCGAGATCGATGTTTGGGCTCATCAAATGAGATCGTTCGCCGCATCCTGTCAGGGTTGGTGTAAACACGCGATGATTATTGGCGCGTAGCCGTTCGGCGACGCGGATCCAGCACCACCCGCCATGAGAGGTGCCGTGCACGAGGACGAATGTTTTCTTATCTGTGTCTTTCACCGGGTTAACTCCCGCCTCTAGCTAAAGTCGCTCCGCCGCAAACATAAAGGGTTTGTCCTGTGATGAAGCTCGAATCCTTAGCCATTAAAAATGCAGCCGTATGGGCTACATCGCGAGGAACGCCCAGGCGTCCGACGGGGATAGTTTCGATAATTTCGCGAGTTCTCGGATCATCTGGTGGATTTACGGCGTCGAAGAGATCGGTCCGAATCGGACCCGGAGCCAAAGCATTGACTGTTATACCAAATTTCGCCATTTCAAGTGCCCAGACCCTAGTCATGGAGATCAGGGCACCTTTTGTAGCGGCATACGCGGTGCGCTTGGTTTTTCCTAAATGAGCTCGACTTGAGATGTTGACGATACGGCCAAATCGGGCCGATTTCATACTAGGCAATACCGCTTGCGCACAAAGCATGGGTCCGCGTTGATTAATTGCGACGGTACGATCAAAGTCTAAATAGGAAGTATCCTCAAGTAACTCGTTTCCAGGTAGCCCAGCATTGTTGATCAATCCAGTTACCGGCCCGTCCGCTAAAATCCGATTGAATGCTTTCGCAATCGCGTCAGGATTAGCTAGGTCCGCTTTAACCCAATGTGTATCTGTACTTTTGGCAGGCGGGATAATATCAAGATTATAGGTGGTCCATCCGTTCTTAATTAATTCCGAGGCGATGGCTGCACCGATCCCACGACTGGCGCCTGTTATGACAGCAGTGTGTTGGAACGACGATGACATTCTATTTAGCGAACGCGGGCGTCAAACTTGTCACTTTTTTCCGGTGCTACATCTCCTTTCGGAGGATCAAGATCAATGCGTTTGTCCTCTATATCTGGTGCCCAGGCAACGACCTGTAGAATTTCTGCATCGTCTTCACCGGTATTGGCAAACCAGTAGGCGTTTCCGTGGGGCATAGTAAGACCCTGGTTAGCTCCGAATATACCAATGACATCATTTGCAGGACCGTAAAAAGTTACTTCGCCCTTGAGCACCATATAAAACCCATCCATCCCAGTATGAATGTGCAAATTATTATCACCGGCACCCTTTTTGATGACCTGAACAGCCCCCCGCAAATGGTCGGAGCGCCCAAGATTGACTACTGCCTTGCCGGTATTAAAAGCTTTAGGCCTATTATAGTTAAAATATTGAGAATTTTTAGGCTGGACGCTCGCTGATGATTTTGGGCTCTCCATGTCCCCCCTCCATCTATTCAAATACGGGTGTGATTAGTTTATGAAATAATTCAGACGTCTCCAAGGTCGGCCGTAAAGCATAATCTCTCATGTCGAACGTTGATGCAGTCGGGACAAAAGAAGTAGCAACTGGTTCTTTTCACCCGGTGACAAAACGCTGGTTATGTGATCTTCGTGGGCCTGAATTGATTGTTTTAAATCATTCAAAGTGGTCTCGCCTTCTGGCGTTAGTTTCAGAGCATGAGATCGCCTGTCGTGGGCTGATACTTCGCGCTTTACAAAACCTCGGGCTTCGAGCCTGTCAATTATTTGAACCAAAGTCGATCGGTCGAAACGAAGGGCACTGGCGATTGCGCTCTGACTTATTCCGGGATTGGATTCAATTAAGATCAACGCCCCGAATTGTGGCAATGAAATATCTCCCGACTCGGTATTTTGGTTATAATGTTGAAAAAAGGCGACTTGGGCACAACGCAGATGAAAGCCGATGAGGTCCGGCAGAAGCCCCATTTGGATTACGTCGTCCGAGGACATGTCTGTTTGAGAACTCTCCGTTGCCATTAAGCTATCCTAATATTGAGATCGCATACGCCATCTACGTGGACGGAAATTTCATCGCCACTCACCACCGCGCCTACACCCGCAGGGGTGCCAGTGAAAATTAAGTCACCTGGTTCCAAACGAACTAAGCCAGAAAGATATGAAATGCTTTCAGGTGTATTCCATATCATATCAGCAATATCACCTTGTTGTTTGGTTTCACCATTTACCTTTAGCCACAGTACGCCTTTGGACGGATGGCCAATTTGCGTGGACGGATAGATCTCGCTGCAGGGTGCTGATTGATCAAATCCTTTGCCCATATCCCACGGGCGACGCATTTCTTTAGCGTTGTTCTGCAAATCGCGTCGGGTCATATCCAGACCTACTCCATAGCCGAAGATATGCTCATTTGCTTCATTTGGTAAAATATCGGAGCCTGGTTTTCCGATGGCAGCAACCAATTCGCCTTCATAGTGATAATTGTTCGTCGCCACCGGGTAAGGGATGGTGGCACCGTTCTGGACAATGGCGTCGGCTGGCTTTAGGAAGAAAAACGGTGGTTCCCGGTCATCGGCACCCATCTCACGAGCATGTTCAGCATAATTACGGCCAATGCAGTAAATACGTCTAACCGGAAACCGGTCTTCTCTGCCTACAACAGGTAAGCTCGAAAGGTCCCAAGCCGGTATGGCAAAACTCATGCGGACTCTCCTCGCTTGGTTTGATTTTGTGGGTGGGTGAATGTGACCTACCGGTCCTGAAAGGGCAAGACCATGATGGTCACTTCACCTGCAGAGAATATCATTTTGCAATTGTCCATATACCGATCGCAACGAGTAGCCAGAGCGCGATCGCGCGGAAATAATCCTTTGGGACCAATGCGAAGAGTTTAGTTCCGCCCCAAACACCGATCATGTAAGCTGGTGTCAAAATTAAGGCCCTTAACACCACATTTTCACTGAATGCCCCGCCCAAGGCCACCAACGTCAGCATGGTCAAGGTCAGAAATGCTACACTCACCATAATATTAGCACGTTGGGTCTCGACTGGCTGGAGTGAGGCGAGATAGTAAAGCGCAAGTGGTGGACCACCGACGCCACTGAGCCCCGTGATACCACCTGAAAGAACACCGACGAAGGTACTTGGACCTATACCCCGTGGGCCGCGATATACCCATCCGCTCATAAGAATTAAAGCGAAAATCAGGATAAAGGCTCCCATGGAGCGGCGAATGAGGACGGGGTCCACTGTGAAAAGAAAATAAATGCCTATCGGAGTTGCCATTGCAATTCCGATAAAGATTGGCAAGAGTTCACGCCACTGCGCCCGGCGTGCCGCCCATGGATATAACTGAACAGAACCGAAAATGATAATGATACCGACAATTGCTATCGCCTTGACCGGGCCGAATAGAAAAGTCAGAAGAGGCACCATTAGAAGCGCGCCGCCAAAGCCCGTATAGCCGTGAACTACGCCATTAAGAGCGGCAATGGTCAAACTGTACAATTGCGCTGAATCGAAGCTATCCATCATTGAGAATGCTGGTTCATTCGATTTCCAATAAACGCGGCAAAATCAATGTAATGATAGGAAAAACGATGATCAGCGCTACTCTCAGAAAATCGGACAATAAAAATGGCAACACGCCCTTAAATGTTTCTATCATCGGTACGTCACGCGCCATTGAATTAATGACAAAAACGTTGAGTCCGACCGGTGGCGTAATGAGCCCTACCTCAACAACAATCAAGGTGATAATGCCAAACCATAGTTTCAAATCATCCGGTTGTAGCCCAAAATCAAGCACAGCGATGATCGGCCAGAAAATCGGTACGGTAAGCAAAATCATGGACAGAGAATCCATGACAAAGCCTAATAAAATGAAAAGAACCACCATAGTTAGCAGTACAACGATGGGCGAAAAACCCGCCTCCTTGAAAAAATTTGCGGCAAAAAAGGGTAGCTGAGAAAACCCAAGGAAAGCGTTGAACATGGCGGCACCCAACAAGATAAGAAAGATCAACGCTGTGGTTGATGCCGCGCCCAGAAGTGCGTCGACGAATCCGTCCCATCGCATGCCTCCGCGGGTGATTGCGATAAGGAACGTTCCCACGACGCCAACGCCAGCACCTTCGGTGGGCGTGAAAAATCCGAAATAGATGCCACCCATCACCAGAACGAAAATGACTAAAACCGGCCAGATATCCAGAATTGCTTCCCAGCGTTCTTTTGTTGACGTTCGCGGCCCGGCCGGCCCGGCATCGGGATTGATCCGCACCATAATGGCAATGGCAATCATATAGCCCCCCGTCGCGAGAATTCCCGGGATAAACGCTGCCTGAAATAGGGTGACGATATTGGCTTCAACGATAATTGCGAAAATGATCAGGACGACTGACGGTGGAATGAGGATGCCTAGAGTGCCGCCTGCTGCTAGCGCCCCGGTAGCAAGGGATCCGGCGTAATTGTATCGCCGCAGTTCCGGTAGCGCGACCTGTCCCATTGTCGCTGCGGTGGCCAGAGACGAACCGCTAATGGCACCAAATCCTGCACAACCACCTACAGCCGCCATAGCGATGCCGCCCCGAAGGTGTCCAAGCCAAACATTTGCGGCACGAAACAACGCATGGCTCAAACCCGCTTTTGCCGCAAACTGACCCATGAGAACGAATAATGGTACCACTGATAAATCGTAGGTGGTGAACCGCCAATACATGTCGGTCTTGAGATGGTTGAGTAGCGCGGGAACCCCGGAGATAGATACGTAACCCACCATGCCGACGGTAAGCATGGCTACACCGATAGGAATGCGCAGAGCTAAGAGTGCCAAAAGGGCGGCAAAGCCAGTCGTGCCAATTTCTAACCCCGTCATTGCCTTTGCCGTATTTCTTTAAAACTACGTAAAAAACTGTACAAACAGACGGTAAACAGGAGGCAAAGACAGACGAGTGCTGCAGGAAATGTCCACCAGCGTGGAATTTCCATGATCAGCGTCATTTCATCGACCTCAAACAGATCCCAACCACCAAGGTACATGCGCCACGTCATGACGGCGATGATCACAGTAAAAATGAAATTACCTATCAAGTCGAAAAAGCATTTTACTCGATTGGGAGCACTGTTTAGGAAGAAATCAACCAAGACATTCTGTTTAGTTAAGTGGCAATAGGGCAAGAATGCGAACACGCATACGCCGGTGCCGATCGCGATTAATTCAAAATCACCGGTTACTGGTGAGTTGAAGAATGCTCGACCCACTACGCTGATCGTGGTGAGCAGAGCCATGGCGCACAGTACAAGTCCGCCCACGATCGCGAATATACGGGTAATAGAGAAAAGCACCCGGCCCACCGGGTCGGTGGGCCGGGTCGCGGGTTCGTCAGCTTCGGCCATTGGTTAGGTTACCTGACGGATCCAATAGACAGACTCATTTGGCGTATTTAGCGATCATAGCCCTTGCGTCCGCCAATAGCGCTGCGCCGTTGAGACCTTTTTTATTCATTTGCTTGAGCCAGCGGTCGATGGCTGGTTGAGCTGCTGCCTTCATTTTTGTGACCTCGCCGGGTGGTAGAATATGAAATCGGTTCTTCTTTTTCGACTTCATTACTTTTTCGGCTGGGAATTCAATATCCGCCCAATTCTGGCCGGCCCATTTCGCGATGCCGCGACCCGAATTTTTGTCGATCACCTTCTTTAAATCAGCTGGAAGTTTGTTGTAGCTTTTTTTGTTCATCAAAAAGCTGAACGTGGAAGTATTCATCCGCGGTTGATCGCCCGACAGTTGCGTGAAATGGGTGGCGAGCTCTTGCATTTTTATGGCTGGTGCGATTTCGAACGGCAGCATGGCACCTTCAATGACACCCTTAGAAATCATTTGTGGAATTCTCGGCAGTGGTGCCCCGATAGGGACGGCGCCGAGTGACTTGAGATACCAACCGCCAGCCCTTGTTGCTGTACGGATCTTTAGTCCCTTGAGATCGCTCATCTTTTTGATAGGTTTTTTCTTTGTCATGAACATGGAACCTCCATGAACATGCAACAACAAGACTTTGTAATCTTTAAATTCTTGCTTGAGGTGTTTTTCTTGGAAGTCTTGCAGGGCCAGAGTCGAAGAAAGCGGGTCTTTATGGATAAATGGCAGTTCGAATACCTCTAAGCGAGGAAATCGTCCCGCCGTGTAACCTGGCAAAGTCCATACAATATCGACAATGCCGTCCTTGACCTGATCTAAGAGCTGTGGTGGTTTTCCACCAAGCTGCATAGACGGGTATATTTGAACCTTGAGTTTACCTTTGGAATCCTGCGCCACTTTGTCGGTCCATGGTTTCAAAAAGGTTTTATAGGGGTTCGCCGGTGGTGGAAGAAAGACGTGGAGCTTTAACGTTACCTTTTGCGACCAAGTCGGCGTGGCCGTACATAATGTGGCTACGGCAACTGCTCCAGCAGCCACTAAACTGCTAAGCGTTCTAACCATGTTTGAAGTCCTTTCCTGTTGATCGGTGTTTAATCTCGACACGATTTCTATAATAAAAATCTATCTTTATTCTGCTCAATACACCAACCGAGATCCTAGTCCTAATTCTGAGCCAAAACAAAGATGCATTGTTCACGTAACGCAATGGTCATGGTATTTGTCGTGCCGACGCCCTACTTTTACGATGAGACCAAGAGTTGGAGATATAAATGACATTTCCCAATCGACCGGTCGATGCCATCGAAGGTTGGCACGCACATATCTATTACGATCCCATAACTACGAAAGATACAGCAGCTAAATTGCGGGCTCATGTCGAACAAGCATTCCCCGAAACAATTGTGGGCCGTTGGCATGACGAATTAGTCGGGCCTCATTTGGTTTCCATGTATCAAATTGCTTTCACTCCCGATCAATTCGCTCTTTTTGTCCAGTGGTTAGCTGTGAATCGTGATGGTTTAAATGTGCTGGTTCATCCCACCACCGAAAATTCCTGGAACGATCATATGATCTTCGGATTTTGGTTAGGTGATAAGCTCCCGCTGAATGAACAACGGCTTAAGGAATTTGCCGTTCGTGCAAACCGGCCTACTTAAAAAGCCGTTATATTTTTAAGTATTATTATGGACAACTCAAATACATCTTGGGACTTGGCAGGAGCTGGATGCAAACTTGGTGGTACCGCTATCGATCGGGTGGTCGACATGGAAAGACTATCTTACCCGCACTCTTTGCTGCTACCTACTGCGGACCCCGATGCACTTAGGCGCCTGGCAGATGAAATGGGTCCGAGATTAATTGATCCCGAAACCCTGGCTATCTCACTGAGCTTCCATTCCTATCTAATTCGCACTCCGCGCCTCACCATCCTGGTTGACACCTGCTGCGGGAATAATAAAGAACGTCCGCAACGTATCGACTGGCATCAGCGTGAAGGCCCATTTCTGAACAATCTTCGAGCTAGAGGTGTAGAACCTGAAGACATTGATATCGTCATGTGTACGCATCTACATGCGGACCACGTGGGATGGAATACAAAACTAGTCAATGGAAAATGGGTCCCCACATTTCCTAATGCACAATACTTGTTTGCTGAGAGGGAGTATAAATTTTGGTTGGCTCGGCAGGCTAGTTCGTCCGATCGGATTATGCATGGTTCGCATGACGATAGTGTGCTGCCGGTCATTGAATCCGGCCAAGCGCTGTTGGTAGCCGCGGATTATGAAGTCGAATCTGGGGTCGTTTTAGAGCCTGCCTTTGGTCATACGCCCGGTACCGTGGTGTTGAATGTGGAAGGCCAATCAGGTCGCGCAGTAGTCTGTGGTGATGTGATGCATCACCCGGCACAAGTAGTCTATCCTGACTGGTCGTCCGGATTTTGTTCTGATCCCGTCCAATCAGCTAGATCGCGCCGTGATCTGTTGGCACGGCTTGCCGGTACGGGCACACTTGTTCTGCCGGCGCATTTTTTGTCACCATATTATGGGCCAGTTGACCGGAACGGTGACGGTTTTCGAACAATTATTTAAAAAAATGGCGGGGAAAATCCCCGCCACCAGTGCAGCGTGCCGCAGGTCAACGGCTGGGACCAATGGAACCCGATTCTGATACTAAATTATTGTAATTTACTTCAGTCGGTAACCAATTTG
>CAYZMI010000017.1:0-15942 GCA_964479475.1 uncultured Rhodospirillaceae bacterium
GGGAGCGAGATTAATTCTGGATATCTATATCGTTTGCCCCAACGTGCCACATTTTCATTTAACCTTATCGGCAATGCGATCGGGGCGGCACAGGGTGCTATAAATTCCGTCGTATCTGAACTCAAAACTAGGGTTACCGTCGGTGGTGTAAATCTTACGGAACTTTCCAGTATTCAGTTCCGGGTTGCGGAGGCTGAATCTGAAGTTGCCGCCGCGTACGCGCTGATGGATCGGAATCGCTCGGAGATTGTTATGGATGGGAAATCGGATAGAATCCCATCCATGCAAGACCGGGCGCGATATCGGCGTGACAACGGGTATGCAGCGAAGTTATGTACGCAGGCTGTGGACCGAATTTACCCCATTACGGGCGGGCGTGGTATTGCCGTTAATAATGCAGTTAATCGTGCGTGGCGAGATGTTCATGCTGTGGCACATCATATCGCCCTGACTTGGGATGTCGTAGCGTCGACCTCCGGTGCTTTAGCGATTGGTGCGCCCAATAACGACCCACTTTTATGAATTCTGTGTTCTTAGCCTGACTAGACTGTTGTAGTGCCATGACAATACTAAGCGTCCTTGACCAATCCCCCATTCGCTCTGGAGCAACGCCATCCGATGCTATCGCGGAGACGCTTAAGCTGGCTGAATTGACCGACAAGCTTGGTTATCATCGTTATTGGCTCGCGGAACACCATAGTAGTGGTGGGCTGGCTGGCGCTTCTCCTGAGATTTTAATTTCGCAGGTTGCTAGCCGGACAAGGGGGCTGAGAGTGGGTTCAGGCGGCATTATGTTAAGTCACTATAGTCCGCTAAAAGTGGCTGAGAATTTCCGTATGCTTGAAACTTTGCACCCTGGCCGAATTGACCTGGGCGTTGGACGTGCGCCTGGGAGTGACCAACTTACGGACCAAGCACTACAGGCGGGACCTGGCGCGGTCGGCCCGCAACATTATCCTATGCAGATAAGAGATCTGATGGGTTTTCTCGATGGTTCTTTGCCAGATGATCATCCATTTGCAAAAGTGCGTGCTATGCCAATGGGTCTAACCTCGCCCCCTGTGTGGTTACTTGGGTCAACCGATCAAAGTGCTTCTTTGGCAGCTTATTTTGGATGTCACTTTTCTTTCGCACAATTTATAGCCGGCGAAGGTGGCCCGGAAGTAATGGCTGCTTATCGCGAAAATTACCGGGCTTCTGAGAAACTGCCAGCACCCGTCGGCAGTATCGGCGTCTTTGTAATTTGTGCCGAGACGGAAGACGAGGCGGAAAAATGGATGACTTGTCGTGATCTATCCTCGGTTCTACAGCGCACTGGGCGCGGCGGACCGGTGCCGACCTATGATGAAGCAGCAGCATACGAATATTCGCCCCAGGAAGAAGCATTACGGCAGTACAATCGGCAAAGGTTTATTTGGGGCACACCGAAAAAAGTGCGAGCCTCCCTCGAAGAGTTGGGCCGGCAGTTTGCGGTTGATGAGTTTGTTGTATTGAGCATATTCCCTGAGTTTGAAGCAAGATGTCGTTCATATGAGTTGCTTGCCGATGCATTCGACCTGACCCGGCGTCTAGAGACCGCTTCGGACTAGATATTCGATTTGTTACAGGACGGTATTTACAGGACGACTTTAGGTGCTTTGATTTAGTGGCTTATTTGTCGATAGTTAGTTTCTCACCGGTTCCAAACCTACATACCTTTAACCATCGGAACATTGCGTGACACCACAAAAGTCTTAAAACGTGGAGTGAGGAAACGTCACGGGTTTCCGAATTCGAGGTAATCAGGATGATAAATGATGGCGGTCACTGCTTCTAGCGCTGCACTCCGTGGAATTATTTGGATGATTGTGGCCACCGGGTTTCAGGCTTTTGCTAGCGGCTTAGTACGCAAACTGTCACTTGATTTTGGAATATTTCAGTTAGTGTTGTTCTTTAGTTCAATCAGCGTTTGTTTATTGATTCCGATGGCGCTGCGATTGCCATCAGGTTCTTTCATCGGGATGCGGCAGTACGCCGGTCTCTACACATCACGTGGGTTACTCTCTTTTGCCGGAATGCTGACTTCCTTTTACGCATATAGCGTCCTAGATATTGCCAACGTTCAATCGCTTTTATTTACCGTGCCAATTTTTACAATTCTTCTCGCAAGCCTAATCCTAGGGGAGTTTGTAGGTCTTAGAGGATGGGTTTCGTGCGCAGTTGGTTTCCTTGGTGCCCTAATCATTATTCGACCTGGCTATGTCCCCATAAATCCAGGCGCTTTGGCCGCTTTAGTTTCGGCGCTCGCTTTTGCGGGCGCCAATATTGTAATTCGAAAACTTGGTGCGACACAGAGCCCAATACTAATTACACTAGTTTCCAATCTCATTGTTGTACCCTTAGCGTTGTTTCCCGCCTCCTATTATTGGGTTGAACCGGAATGGCATCACCTGCCCTGGATAATAGCGATGGGCGGGCTATTTACGTTGGCGCAGATCTGTTTGACCTATTCCGTTCAAGCCGCCGATGCGCGGATCGTTCAGTCCTTTAATTTTTTGCGATTACCGTGGGCTGTCTTGATAGGGTGGGCCCTTTTTTCCGAGTTGCCCGACATTTGGACTTATGTCGGTGCAACCGTAATTTTTCTCGGTGCCTATGATGTATTACGCAGAGAAACTCGATCCTGAATTTACCTGTAGCGTCTATCGACCCGATTAAACGGTGTGGTATAATTGGGTCCATGAGTCAGTGTTTGTCCAAGACAAAAACGGATAATCTGCAAAATGTCGCTGTTACCCCTTACCTTCGCCTGTGCACCCTACGATAGGACGCTTCCTCTATATGACGGTCGCGTTAAGGTGGAAGGGGTCAATCTCAATGTGATTCTGTTGAGGTATGAGGACACGTTTTGGCGGATGCTGAGGCATCAAGAATTTGACGTCTCAGAGATGTCACTGTCTTCCTATCTAATTTCAAAGGAGAAAGGCCCTGAATTTGTCGCTCTACCAGTATTTCTTTCGCGGGTTTTTCGCCATTCTAGTATCTATATCAATCGAGAGTCGGGTATCGCACAGGCCAGCGACCTGAAGGGAAAAAGGGTGGGAGTGCCGGAGTACCAAATTACTGCGGCCCTTTGGATACGTGGGATTTTGGAACATGAATATGGAGTGCCGCCTGCAGCCATGACCTGGTTGTCCGGTGGGTTAGATGAGCCCGGCCGGATCGAAAAGCTTGATCTAAATCTGCCGTCTAATGTGTCCCTGACACTTATACCGGAAGATCAAACTCTCAATGGCCAACTGTTGAGTGGCGAAATTGACGCCATCGTGACGGCACGCGCGCCGTCATCTTTCAATGAAAACCATCCTAACGTAGCGCGTCTTTTCGAAGATTATAAAACGGAAGAAATTAACTACTATAAAAAAACCAAAATTTATCCACCCATGCATTGTGTGGCAATCCGGCGCGAGGTCTATGAGGATAATCGATGGATTGCGCAAAGTCTGTTTAAAGCCTTCAATAAAGCACGAGAATTTTGCGACATCGATTTTATGTTCGACGGGCACCTGCGTTACGCTTTGCCATTTCTCCACGCCGCGGTTGAGGAACACCATGCGATATTTGGGACTGATGACCCGTGGTGCTATGGCATCGAAGAAAACCGTCATACTCTCGAGACTTTGGTATCATATTCACATGAACAAGGCTTAATTCCTCGCAACTATGATCTTGCGGAACTATTTGCCGAAGAAACATGGGCGACATCCCGCAACTAAAGGAGGCCTTCTCAATGAACGCATCCGTTACCCCGTTGTTTAAAAGTCCGACTTCTAAATGGATAACGCTAATCGACGATCTTGAACGGCCTGAAAATAGATACCTAACTACACCACTTGTTCGGCTAATCACATCCGGTCAACTCCCCATGCCTGCGCTGAAGGATTACGCTGTTCTGCGTTGGCCCTTTCAAGCCCATGCTGATCCGGCAATGATGTTGAGCCATGCATGCTTTATGTCGGGCGGTGATGTGCATCATTTGCTGGAGAACGTTTATGACGAAATTTTCCGACCTAAGGGAGAAGGCGACCATCCCGGGCTCTGGGTTCATTTTGCATTAAAATTGGGGGCTACACAGCTAGAACTCGACGAAGCGGCAGCTAACCCGTTGGCTGAGGTAATCGGGTTCAGCAGGACCATGACGCATTTTTGTCGGAATAGTGCGGCTGAAGGGCTCGCAACTTGGTATGCGGATGAGGAGCAGCTGCCAGAGGTACACGGCGCGACAGCGCTGGCGTTGCGTAAATATTATGATTTGGACGACGATACCATCGAATATTTTCTCGAACATGTCCGAGCGGACTTAGAACATTCCGATGCGGCCGAAATACTTTTGGAAACCTATATCCAGACAGATGAAGATCTTGCGCAAGCGCGGCGTGCGGCATCAACCACTTTGTGGGCATGGCGCGAAATGCATCACGGTATTGAGCGCGAACTAAGGCGGCGCCACAGTTTTTAAGGGAGGATTTCCAAATGGCGGTGGGTATAAACTGGTCGGTACCAACACTAATAGAAACATCCGACGATGGCACCTTCAGGGTCACTATACCGGAGAAAGCTGTAAAGGGTCTGAATATTTCGGAAGGCGATGTTCTTTGTTTTACGGGTTTTGAGAACAATGCAGTTGAAGTGTGGCCTGTTAAGAAAGGCGAATACAAATCGTTGGATGATGCGGGCGCTGCGGCTGAGGCCATGGCGCGTACGGTTCATAGTTCGGACGACAGCACATGATTCTCAATGAGATTCAAGCGACCGCTACTCCTCGTGAACTATTGGCCGTAGATGGTCTAAGGCCTCTTGTCGATTTAGTGGCACATCCCGCGTGGCAATCGGTTCTAAACGGGGAAATGAGCCGCGAAAAGGTTGGACGCTTAATCCTTTGTTTTTACCCAGTCATAGCCGGTCCTGGTAGGTATTTATTTTCTGCTAAAGTGTCCCAGATCTCTGCTGAAGATGGTGCAGAGCTGTTCCGTGCAATCTATGAGGCAGAGCAGAAGCCCGAAGCGGACGCCGACGCCGGTTGGCAGGTTGTCGGTGAAGCATTTGGTTTGGCCGAAGAAGATTTTGATAAAGCTATTAAAAATTTAACACCCGAGGCTGCGGATTACCTTAAAACTGCACATCAGCATAGTCTTCGGTCATCTCCTGCAGTGGCTGCAGCCGTGGCTTGGGCAGTTGAACGTCAGTTGCCGCGCCTTTGGGGCGCGTTAGCGGATAGTCTAGAAGAACACTACGACGTTCCTAAGACCAGTTTGCATCATCTACGTTACCATCAAGCACGTACAAAAGACGTAGACACTTGGATTGAGCATTTGATTGAACGTTATTTCGACACTGCAACACCTTACGAAGTTTTCGAAGCGCGCCGAGCACTTTGGGAGATAACCTGGGCGTGGACAGCTCTAACCGAGAGCATTAGCTGAACCATTGCATAGTTTGCCAAATTCTGACGCCATAAAGGGCGCTCTCTGGATGTTGGGGGCGTCATTTTGTTACGTGGCCTCTGCCACATTGACCCGTTATCTGGATGGCGCCTACCATACGTTTGAGCTCGCCTTTCTACGCTGCCTTGTTGGTGTTTGTGTTCTAACACCACTGGTATTGCGTAGCGGTATCGCCCAACTTAAAACCAAAATTTTTCATTTTCACTGTTTGCGCATGGTGATCACTTATATAGCAATCCTTCTCTGGTTTTATGCTGCAGAATTGGTTCCTGTCGGCGATTTTTTTGCGATTCAATTTGCGACACCTTTGTTTACTATTGCGGCTGCGGCGCTTTTCCTGCGCGAAAATGTTTCGATAAAAAGTTGGTTGGCTGCGCTAATTGGCTTCGGCGGCGTTCTGATTATTGTGCGTCCTGGCTACATACCGATTTCTATTGGCATCATCGCCGCTGTCTGTACCGCATTGAGCTATGCCCTAGTGAATACGGTAATTAAAATAATGTCGCGATATGATTCACCGACTGTGATGACCTTTTATGCCAATGTCCTAATTCTGCCCGTAGCAGCAATTCCGGCGTTTTTTGTTTGGAAAACGCCAGATTTGGCTGATGTACCAACTTTACTAGGTGTGGCGTTATTTGCGACCATGGCGCAATTTTGTGTGGCCAATAGCATTTCTCTTGCGGATGCGCGCATTGTACAGCCAATGAATTTTCTCCGCATGCCCATTGCGGCGGCAATGGGCTTTATTGTGTTTAGTGAATTTCCCGATCTATGGACTTGGATAGGTGCGCTCATCATATTTTTTGCTGCATGGTACGCCTTGCAGTATGGCGCAGCGGTGAAACAAAAGGCCGATACCTAATGACCCCGTCGCCTGCGTTGATGGGCGCAATCTGGATGTTAATTAGCGGTACCTGCTATGTGACGTCAGCAAGTTTAATGCGTCAAATTGGCGATACCTATTCTGCCTATGAAATAACATTTATACGGGCAGTGATCGCTGTACTGATATTGATGCCATTGTTTGTGCGACAGGGGCGTGTAAATCTACGGCCTGAGCGCCCATTTGCTCACTTTATGACCGGTGTGTTCGCTTACCTAGGCATATTGTTCTGGTTACTAGCGGCTGCCAGTATGCCTCTTGGTGATTTTTTTGCTATTCAGTTCATCACGCCGTTATTTACCATCGCGTTCGCAATCCTATTCCTTCGAGAGCGTGTAAATCTGGCGAGCTGGATTGCTACTTTTATCGGATTTTTTGGCGTTCTAGTCATTTTGCGCCCCGGTGTAGTTGCCATTACTCTAGGCGTGTTGGCGGCGTTGTTGAGTGCCGTGTTCTATGCCGCTGTCAACACAGTGATTAAATCGTTGTCACGTACCGTCTCAGTGACGACTATCGTATTCTACTCGAACTTGTTGCTAATCCCCATTTCACTACCTATGGCTATCGTTAAGTGGGAGACGCCAACTGTGTCTGACTGGCCATTAATTATTGGTGTTGGGGTGTTTTCTACTTTGGGTTACGTATTAGTTACAAAATCAATTTCGCTTGCTCCTGCGCGCGTGGTTCAACCGGTGAATTTCATGCGTATGCCCATCGGGGCCGTCTTTGGATGGGTTTTGTTCAGTGAGTTTCCCGATTTTTGGACTTGGGCTGGCGCTATCATAATTTTTGTAGCAACGAGCTACGCAGTGCATAGGGGTGCGAAACCGGCCTAAAGTAATTTAGTAAAGCGCTCGGTAAGAGGAGTTTAAAATTGACAAGCTATAAAATCGCTGTAATTGCGGGCGATGGCATCGGAAAAGAGGTGGTGCCGGAGGGTTTGCGAGTGCTGGAGGCTGCAGGCAAAAATTTTGGAATTGACTTCGAATGGGGGGAATTTCCTTGGGACTGTTCCACTTATGAGACCACAGGTTACATTATGCCTCCTGACGGGATTGAAAAGCTGCGGCCTTTTGATGCGATTTTTCTCGGGGCGGTCGGTTGGCCTGGTGTGCCGGACCACATATCGCTATGGGACATGTTAATTCCGATCCGTCGCGAATTCGATCAATTCGTAAATTTACGACCTGTCCGTCTCTTAGAAGGTATGGAAACACCCTTAAAGGGTCGTGTGCCCGGCGACATTGATTTCTATGTCGTTCGAGAAAACGTCGAAGGCGAGTATTCCGAAATTGGTGGCAGGCTATATCAGGGCACCGAATATGAGCTCGCTACACAGCAATCAGTGTTCACTCGGCGCGGTTGCGATCGCATCATACGCTTCGCCTTCGAACTGGCGAAAAATCAGTCGCGGCACAAGGTTACCTGTGCCACTAAATCAAATGGTATTATCCATTCAATGCCATATTGGGACGAGCGCTTCGAAGTGGTAGCGGCTGACTATCCTGAGATCGAGACCGATAAGTATCATATAGATATTTTAACTGCCAATTTTGTACTTCACCCCGATTGGTTTGACGTTGTGGTGGGTTCCAACCTTTTTGGCGACATTCTGTCCGATCTAGGCCCAGCCGTGGCAGGTTCTATCGGCATTGCACCCTCTGGAAATTTAAATCCGAATCGTACCGGCCCCTCCATGTTCGAGCCTGTGCACGGGTCTGCTCCGGATATTGCGGGGCAGGGTATAGCTAATCCTGTCGCGCAGATTTGGTCCGGCGCCATGATGCTTGATCATCTTGGCGAGGTGGCCGCTGCCGCTGCTGTCGTCAATGCATTTGAGGATGTACTAAAGAATGGTGGCCCGCGCACCCGGGATCTCGGAGGTGCCGCCTCCACCCAGGAGATGGGCAAGGCTATAGCCGCGTCCGTGTAACAATATGATCACCCTCTACGCCTGGCCGACACCCAATGCGCACAAGGTTTCAATTATGCTCGAGGAATGTGCTCTGGACTATGATGTCGTCACCGTTGACATCACCACCGGGGATCAGTTTGAGCCTAAATTCTTAAAAATCAGTCCCAATAACCGAATGCCTGTTATTATTGATCATGATGGGCCGGATGGCGCGGAAATTACGGTATTTGAATCGGGTGCGATCTTGATATTTCTTGCTGAAAAAACGCGGCAATTTCTTCCGCTATCGGGTGATACGCGGTATTCAGTTATGCAATGGCTTATGTTCCAAATGGCCAATTTGGGCCCTACCATAGGCCAGGCACACCATTTTCGAGACGCAGCTCCTGAACGGGTTCCCTATTCCATCAATCGTTTCACCGACGAGGCCGGGCGGCTCTATGGTATCATGGACAAGCGTTTGGCCCAGGTTACTTATTTAGCGGGGGACGAATTTACCATCTGTGATATGGCTTGTTGGCCTTGGGTGCGTGTACATCGGTATCATGGTCAGCCTTGGGATGAGTATCCTAACGTCAAGCGCTGGTTTGATTTGATTGCAAAACGCAAGGGAGTGCAGGCGGGTATGAAACTCCTCGCCGACAAACGAGCTAAAACCCGCGAGGTGCTAAATGAACATTCCCGTAATGTATTATTCGGCAACGCGCAGCTCCAGCGGCGATGATGTTTAGTTCTATTTCCGCTCCCGCATAATGGCGAAGTAAGAGCTGCCGAAAATGATTGCCGCCCCAACGGCTGTCCACGGCGAGAAAGTTTCCCCCCAAACCCAATAAGCGATAAGCGCAATAAATGGCATGCGCACGAAATCGAGCGGCAGTACTATTGAAGTATCGGCGATCGCGAGTGCCCGGCAGAGGCAATAATGAGCTATCATCCCGGAAAGGCCAAGCATCAGAAGCCACGGTACGTGATGCCACTGAGGCGTCACCCAAACACTATAAGTTGGAACGATAAGCAATAGTGACTGGATGAAATTCATAACAAATACCATGGTTCCAGCTTCCTCGACCTCGGAGAGAATTTTTACCATGATGCTGTTGAGTGAGAATAGGATTGCGCCGAAGATTGCGATAAGAATTGCGGGCGGTACATCCTGAAAGACCGGGCGGACCACGAATAGAATCCCAATAAAACCAGTTGCCATTCCTATCCAGCGCACACGGTCGATTTTTTCCTTGAGTATAATGGCGGCAAATAATGCCGTAATCAGTGGCACTGTGAACTCAATAGCGGTGACCTCGGCTAGAGGAACTATGATGATAGCGAAAAAGACACAATATTGGGCACTGACATGAAATATATTGCGTACTATTTGCAACCCTGGGCGGCGTGGAATAAGAATTCGCCAGCCCCGTGGCAGCATTATGATGGTAATTACCACTAGCCCAATAAAGGCCCGAAAGAATAGCAGTTCTTCCAGCTCGATGTCGGATTTGACCGCGCGAATTGCGATGGAAACACCACCGAGGCCTACCATCATACCGAGCCCCCAAATTGCGCCTCTAAAATTATCGCGCCGTTTCTGCTCCGGTGTTTTTGAAGTTTTATCCGGGTTATCTGCAACCAAGTTCTGTGCTCTCTTTTTTTTCATACCTATAACTTGATCGGGGCATCTAATATTTTGTTTTTTTGGATTACCTAGTGAAACCCGGCAATGACGAGAGGAATGGAGTTAGAAAACTTTTCTCAACCATTCATCGCATGAAACGAGAAGGCGTGCCAGCAACCGCATGCTGTTTACAGCTCCTTTGTGGCCGATTAATTTGGATCTTAAGCGTGGAATTTGGAGAATAGGGTAATGGAAGGTTCGCAACCCAGTAATTTAAAACACGACGTCACATATACTGACCTTAGAGAATATATTGAAAAAGTTGACCATTTGGGTGAGTTGCGGCGCATCGATGGGGCCTCTTGGGAGGAGGACATCGGGCTTGCGACTGAGCTTTTGCAGCATAGCGAAACTGCACCCTGCGCATTGTTCGACGAAATACCTGGCTATCCTAAAGGATATCGTGTCTTTACGAATTTTTTCGGCGGCCAACGTCAAAATATCACGCTCGGTTTCCCGGCCCATCTAAATAAATTCGAGCTTAGCACTGCATTCAATAATGCTTTTAAAGAAATCATCCAGAACCCGGTCCCGTATGAAGTCGTCGATTCAGGTCCCGTAATGGAAAATGTCATGGAGGGCGACGACGTCAACGTGCTGTCATTCCCAACGCCACTTTGGCATTCCGAAGATGGCGGCCGCTATATCGGTACAGGTTCCTTTAACGTAACCCGTGATCCCGTAGAAGATTGGATAAATGTCGGCACCTACCGCGTCATGGTGCAAGACGAGAAATCAGTGGGCTTCTACATCTCTCCTGGTAAGCACGGCCGTCTACATCGTCAGAAATACATGGCAGAAAATGAACCTATGCCGGTGTGCGTTGTCGTTGGTGTCGATCCACTTAGTTTTCTGATGTCGTCCTCCGAGATACCCTACGGCGTCTGTGAATACGACGTAATGGGTGCCTATAGGGGAAAACCCACTCAGGTAGTAATCGGTAAGCATACGGGGCTACCATTCCCAGCTAATGCTGAAATTGTGCTCGAGGGTTTCTGCTATCCCGAAAAGCAGCGCACCGAGGGCCCCTTCGGCGAATGGACTGGCTATTATGGCAATCCCGAACACGCCGGGCCGACGTTGGATATAAAAGCGATCTATCATCGCAACGATCCAATTATGTTGGGTTGTCCACCACAGCGTCCGCCTGAAGAACAATCGCGTTACCGTGCGGTGGTACGCTCTGCACTGCTCAAAGAACAAATTGATGCAGTTGGTGTACCTGATGTTCAGATGGCGTGGTGTCACGAATTCGGGGGAGGGCGCATGTTCACCGCGGTTTCTATCAAACAGCGCTATCCGGGCCACGCCACCCAGGCAGGACAGATCGCTAGCCAGTGCCGCCTTGGCGCGTATGCCGGTAAGTTTGTGGTGGTCGTTGACGACGATATCGACGCATCCGATCCGGGTGACGTTATGTGGGCCATGTGCTTTCGCGCTGATCCAGCTACAGATATAGATATTATTAAAAATGCCTGGTCGACGGGTCTTGATCCTTCGATACATCCCGATCGTAAAGCCTCAGGTGATACCACTAACTCACGTGCAATAATTAATGCATGCCGGCCTTTTCACTGGAAAGAACGCTATCCCAAGGTCAATATGCCTGACCCTGAGCTTTGGGCCAAAGCAAAAGAAAAATGGGGCTGGCTACTTTCCAGTAATCAGCCTCCTAAAAGATAATAATTTAACTAACCTTATTCTAACCGCCGCTAGTTTTGATTTTTATCATTGAATTTAATACCACTAAAATATTTTATTTTCCAAAGCGTTGGTCGCAACGGAGGATAAAATTAGAAAAATGGTTCAGAGTTTAGGGGGAGGGGGCAATAGTCCATCTAAGAAGCCACTTTATGTTCGTGGCGGGTCATATAATAAGCCGCGCCAATAATGATGACGGCACCAACCCAAGTCCATAAGTCTGTCGCTTCCGACCAAATGATCCATGCCAACAAGGCGCTAATTGGTAATCGTAAAAATTCAATGGGACCGGCAATGGTTATTTCGACGTGGACCACAGCCCTGACAAAACAATAGGGTGCGGCGGTGCCAGCGATGCCAAGAACTGCCAGCGCAGGAATGTCTGATATGCTTGGTGTCACCCAGACATAAATTGTTGGTCCGACCGCAAAAACCGACAACAAGGCCAGAAAGTAGAATGTTGTGGTAACCGGCGCATCTGTCTTACCCAGTGCCCGGGTGAAGATGCTAACACCCGCATAACATAGTGCAGATGCTAAGACTAAAATAGCTGCGCTACCGATGGGCACGGCGCCGGGACGCAATACGACTAAGACGCCCACAAACCCGACAAATGTCCAAATTAACCGTGTTGCGTTTGGCCATTCCCTTAAGAAGATGATTGCTAGTGGCACCACCATTAGGGGAATAGTGAAATGCAACGCCACTGCCTTGGCCAATGGTAATTGTGAAAGACTTGTGAACCACAGCCACATTCCGAGAAAAAGTAGAACATTTCGCTTGAGATGATCACTGAAGCGATGGGTGCGAACAAATCCAAATCCGCGCCACGAGACAATAGCTAAAACAATCAACAAACCCATGCAGTTGCGAAAAAACACCAGCTCGATAGGTGGTAAATTGGAAGACAACATGCGTACAGCGACTGGAACGATTGCATGGCATGTGGCTGCTCCGATGGCCCAGGCCACGCCAATTAGGATGTCCCGTGCTGTCATAATATTTGGTCAACCTTGAAGAGGGGCACGATGTCGACATAACGCCATGGCCGCTGGTCGACACGAAACAGGTAACGCTGCGTTTGACGCTTAAAATAAAAGTTTGCAGAACGAAATTTAAAATCTGGCACGGGTTGTTAAATTTTTGCCAATTATCAAGCTATTTAGCCAATAAATAAGGGGTTAATTGCAGATATAATGGCGCCGAATATCGCCGAAGTTACAAATACCCACAAGATATTCTTTGCGCTAATGGCGTTTGTTGGTGCCAGTTGGAACATGGCCGCACCGGTAGTAATTGAGAGACTACCAACAGACATTGCAGTGCAAAGGCCCCAGCCTATCAAAAGTGCTTCCAACAAGATGAGATCGGCCACCCCTGTCGGTATGCTGGTAAAAATCACTAGGAGGATAGTGCCTGATGCGATGGATTGAACGCCCATCAAACCCAAGATATTCATACTCATAATAACGATGAATATTACGGCTGTTGGCGATAGTGCTAGTGCTTTTAGGTCATTGAGTAAACCCAATTCCGGCAAACAAGATTGAAACGTTATTCCTAATGTAGTGGCCAGAGCAAGAAGTGAGACTTCGGATCCAATCCGGCTTAAACCATCAGTGGTACTCTTCAAAGCCTTGAGCAAATTGCCATCGCGTGACATGGCGATGGATAGGATACATGGGACAGGCATGACGATAATAAGAGACTGGAGTGTCGAATAAGTCGTCATGGTTGTCATACCAATTACTAAGGCGGCGGCGACTGTAATAGGTGGTACAATGGGGCTTAGGGTCCTTAAAGCCCTCCACATGGCGGGAAGTCCACCAGAGCGGTCAAACGCGGCAACTGAAATTAGTAGGCCGAGCGTTACCAGCGATAAACCGAGCGCCATGATCTGCCACAAAGGTACTGTTGGAATATATTCGGTCGCAACTGCCATACCCACGATAAATGGCGACCACATGGGAATCATAGCCATACCCTTTATGGCCATAAGAAATATCCGGCGCCTTTCCTCCGCGGTGGCAGCAGAGCCCAATATGGGTGCTAGGATCGCAAATACACCCACTTGAAGTACTGACGCAACAAGGTGTGTACCCAGGATAAGGCCACCAGCCTGCTCACGCGGATCAATTCGCGCAAGCAAATTCCTTGCAGTCTTTATTTCTGGTCGCTGCTCTGCAGTGGCACGTATTAAGACGATGGTCCCCAGAAAGGCTGCGAATAGCGATGCCTTGGACAGGCCTAAAGGGATCACAGCCCATTGGTCGTATATTGCCGCAAGGGAGACTGTCGCCATCCCGAGGACAACGAGTAAAATTTGTGTATGCCATCTGGTTCGTGTTACGGCAAAGATCACAAAGATAGCTAAACACCAACCCAAAATGTCGCTTAAGAATTGTGATGAATAAAATATGTTAAAGATGCCTAACAGCCAAAGGGCTGTAACGGTCAAAACCAAAAGACGGGTGATCAAAGTTTGCAAACGCGTACGATCTCCAAAGAATGATGGTGTGAAATTATTCTAAGCTAGTTCTTGCTACTGTGTTTTAGCCAAAGCGTTACGGTGAGCAACCCGCCCATTATCGAAAATATAGCCATCGCTGAGAACGCTTTGCCACTGAATTCAGTATAAAGCCATCCTGACAGCACCATCGATGCCGCCATCAGACATCCTTGGGCGGTGCTGGAATATAAACTTTGCGCGGTTGCGCCATATGTTGTTGGGACATTCGTCGCAATATAATGCATCGCTGCAAGGTGCACTGCGCCAAAGGTAAAAGCGTGCAATCCTTGTACGGCGAATAATGCGGGTAGAGAGACTGTCATAGATAATGTACACCAACGGACAAGACCCGCGGCGGCAGCAATGGCTAGCATGCCAATTGGGCCTATGTGTCGCATGACTTTTCCCGAGAATGCAAAAAGCAGAATTTCGGCGATGACACCTTCAGCCCAAAGAATGCCAATGGTAAGAGTGCTTAGTCCCGCCGCCTGCCAGTGGAGGGTGGCAAACCCGTAGTAAACACCGTGGCTTGCCTGCAAGATCCCGGCGGTGAACATGAATAACATTAGTTTACGGTTACGCGTGATTTCTTTTAATGGTGCGAAGAAGGTAGTCGTGCCCGGCGTACGGGTTGGTGGGACCAGGTGACAACCTATGACCAAAAGAACCAGCGAGCCAATAACCAGCCAAAGGATGAAGTCCACTGGCTTTCCTTCAATAAGTTCACCACCCAGTATGGCTGCGAAAATAAATGTCCAAGAGCCCCACAGCCGCACACGTCCATAATCGATGGTGCCCTGTTGAACCTTTAGCATAGTCACTGCGTCACCTAACGACATGATTGGTGAAAACAACATGTAGGCGAGAACGCTGACTACAAGTAAAGGCCAAAAGCCATATGTAGGAATGTATGCAACATGGGCTAGGAGTGCTCCCCAGCCTAGAACAATCAAAACGTTTCGTGGTCGTCCTAATCGGTCAGATTGCTGTGCAATCAAAGGATTGCTTATAGCCCTTACCCACATACCAGCGGACAAGAGTATGCCAATTTCTATTTCGGTTAATCCGCGGGATTGAAGCCACACAGGCCAAAACGGCAGCATAATTCCAATGACGAGGAAGACTGCAGCAAAGAAATACGAGAGTCGGAATGCCATTTGATTGATATTAGACAAAAATTATGAGTTGGGGCTTTTCTGTTTGGTTGCTAGACCGCATGATAGACACAAATAGGCTTAAAACGGAATCAAGGGTGGCATTCATGGGGAAAGAAACAATTCAGGCCGATACCGTAGCCGAGGCGTACCTTAGTCTTCTTGCCGATAGAGGTGTTGACTATTTATTTGGCAACGCTGGGACTGATTTTGCCTCAGTGATTGAGGCTTTGTCTAAAGCCCAACTAGGAGAAGCTAAGGCTCCAATCCCGGTAACGGTTCCCCATGAAAACGTGGCGGTGGCGATGGCGCACGGCTATTACTTGGCAACCGGGAGGATGCAGGCAGTAATGCTGCACGTTTCCGTTGGTACGGCAAACGGCGTATGTGGAATCATGAACGCTGCCCGTGAACGGGTGCCCATGCTATTTTCAGCCGGACGCACGCCCATTACCGAAGGAGATCTGCCAGGTGCCCGCAGCATTTATATTCATTGGGCCCAAGAGATGTTTGATCAGGCCAGCATGGTTCGGGAGTTGGTCAAGTGGGACTATGAGCTGCGGAATGAAGATCAATTGGAAACTGTTGTAGATCGTGCGCTCAATGTTGCTATGTCGGAACCACG
>CAYZMI010000017.1:16042-38069 GCA_964479475.1 uncultured Rhodospirillaceae bacterium
GGCACAGGAACCGGGCGCATTTTCATTTGACTCTCCGACACGTCGTTTGCCGGCGTGCACTGGGGGGCCAAATTTAGAAGCAGTCGATCAGGTTGCTACTTTGCTGGCCAAAGCGCAAAATCCGCTCATTATCACGTCGTCCTTTGGGCAAAATGCTGAAGACGTATCGGCACTGGAGAACCTGGCAGAAAAATACGCTATTCCCGTGGTTTGTTATCGACCCCGGTATGTTTGTTTGCCTACGGCACATCCCATGCATGTAGGATTCGAACCGGGCGGTCGAATTGGTGAAGCTGATGTAATCCTAACAATTGAGGCAGACACACCTTGGATTCCAAGCCTTCATAAGCTCAACCCCAACGCTAAGGTGATCCAGGTTGGGGTAGATCCGCTATTTACCAATTACCCAATTAGGGGATTTGCTAGCGATATTACGATCGCGGCGGATCCGGCAGAGACTGTTCGGGCTATAGCCGATGCGATGGAGGAAAGTGCTAAAGGTGCCGCTAAACGTATCGACAATACGCGTAAATCGGTCTCGGCACAGCGGGCAGAAGTTGCACAAAACCAAGCGAAGGCATTAGAGCGTCAATCCACCGGCGGACCGATGGAATATCCTTGGGTTGCGCACTGCATCGGACAGGTGATGGACGACAATGATGCCCTCGTCAGCGAGTCCCAGCTGCCGGTAGGGTTTTTAGGTTCGCGGAAGGCGGGCACTGTGTTTGGTACTAGTCCTGCGGGCGGGCTTGGTTGGGGCAACGGTGCGGCGTTGGGATTACAGTTGGCAGACACATCGCGCCGAGTGTTCAATATAGCCGGTGATGGGTCTTATATGTTTGGCAATCCCACGCCGGCACATTTCGTTGGTGCTGCGATGGAGTTGCCGGTATGTACAATAATTCTTAACAACCGCATGTGGGGATCTGTTCGAAAAGCGACATTAGGGTTACATCCCGAAGGGGCGGCCTCTCGACTAAACCGATCGCCTCTTACCGCCCTCGAACCCAATCCAGACTTTGAGAAGATAGTTGAAGCATCAGGCGGATATGGAGAACGTGTCGATAATGCCGAGGATCTACCCGGAGCACTTGATCGTGCTTTGGACGCGGTTGCCGACAAGCGTCAGGCGGTTTTGAATGTGCAAACCATTTATGATGATGCTCAAGCACTTGCAGATGCTCGACGATAAGGCCTGTAACAAAGTTCTATTTTAAGCTGGTGGTAAGATTTCATTTTTTGATCCCACAGGGATAATCGGATTATTTGGATCCCGAATAATACCGGGTGGGTCCTCTCCCCTTTGAACAGATTCTGCTGCCTTTCGAAGTAGGTGACGGAATTTAACAATTCCCATATCAGATGTTGCCAAATTCTCTAGTGCATGCACAGCGATGGGCCTTTGGCTGGTCTGCGCTTCCTTGTCGCCGGGTCGCCGTTGTGTGTCTTCATAGGATTGTGGTGGCGGTAAATTGTTGTTGGAAAGTCCTGGTACAGCATCCGCCCAAACAGATCCCTCTACTTTGCCATTGACTACTGGTAGGGCTTCAATGTGGAAACCGACGGTATGAGTATCGTCAACCGGTACCCACCAGCCAATGAAACGACCAGGCTCCTTGAGCAACTCATCACCGCCGGGTGTTTGCGAAGGGAGGGATCTGTAATTAGGTACAAATACTTCGCCGATACGATGAAATCGGTTTCCATTCGGTAGCGTCGCATTTCTAATATATTGAACACTGATCGATGTTGCTTCAAAGTCTATGTCCGGTAGAACGGCGAATGCTGGTGTAAATTGATTTCCACTGTTAGCTGAATGGAGCACAAAAGTATGCATCGGGTCGACCGCGTTTTCATGGATTTGTAGCCAATTGCATTCCGCAACCACGCCTCTCGTGTTGTTGCGGTAGGCATGTAGCTTGATACCATCGCGTTCTAGAATATCGAAGGTTGGAAAGACCGGCTTTTTGTCAGGTGGTCCCATATAAACGAACACTAGGCCACCATATTCATGCGCCGGGTACCAGGGTTGCCGAATTTTCCCCTTGTAATCGCTTGTTGCTGGCTCGCACGGTTGATCTAGACACTGCCCCTCAGCATTGAACAACCAACCATGATAGCAGCATCGGAGTCCTTCAGGCTCAATTCGGCCGTATTCCAGTGAGGCACCCCGATGACAACAATGGCGGTCGAGCACGCCTACATTGCCATTCATATCTCTAAAGGCTACCAGGTCCTCATGCATGATTGTCACAGGTTTTGGCAAATCTGTAAGTTCATTTGACAAGGCCACTGGTTGCCAGTAGCGGCGCAATAATTCACCCCCGGGAGTTCCATATGCCGTACCGGTCAGAAATTCGTTTTCGCTCGGGACATTGGCTGTCCGACCGTATGCTGATCCGTCTAATTTATTCATAAGCTGATGGTATGGTGAAGGAATCCATTGTCAACTCAATGGAGAATACTGTTCTTGCCAAATTTTACTTGTTGCGTTGCGATCGATCTTTCCCCTGTCGTTTTTGGGAATTTTGGAAACAATTTCTATTTGTTTGGGGCGTTTGAATTTGGGGAGGGCTTTGGCGCAATGGTCAGCTAGATCTTTGATCGATGTCGATCCGTTTGGGTTGAGTGTCACGAAACTAGCGATCTCCTCTCCATAGATAGAATCTGGGATCCCAAATGTTGCAGCCTCCGAAACCGAAGGGTGTTCCGATAAAATGGTATCTATTTCTAGGGGAGAAATATTTACGCCGCCACGGATAATCACATCGCGTGCGCGACCGGTAACATGCACGTACCCGTCTTCGTCGACGTAACCCATATCACCGGTTTTAAGAGGTAAACCCCTAATAATTTCAAGATTACCGCCAGCGTGCAAATAGGCCTGAGCGTGCTGGGCGCTCAAAGTTTCTATCTCGCCTATTTCCCCGGCCGCCAGGTTACGGCCATCTGAATCTTTTATGGATATTTCGTGGTATAGGCCAGGTTTGCCAACACTCCCAATACGCCGATTTTCAGGATAGTTTGCACAAACCACACCACCTTCGCTCATGCCGTATAGTTGAACTAACGGTATTCCATATGTATTTTCAAACCGTCGGTGCTGATCCGGCATTAAGGGTGCTGTACTGCAAGAAATAAAGCGAACGCCCCTGAAAGCCAATTTTGGGTTCTTGGGTGGCTCTTCCAGCAACAAATTGATTACGGTTGGGACAGCTACAATGACCGTTGGGTTATATTGTTCGATCCACCCGAGAAAACGTGATCGCGAATACCGTTTGGCGAAAACCAATTTAGCTCCCGTGAGTAAAATAGAATTTAGCGACAACATGTGGGCTGATGCCCAGCTGAATGATCGGAATTCAAGCACTCGATCGTGTTCGGTCAAAGACCACCGTTCCTGTTGATGCTGGGCGATCGCGTAATAGTTGGAAAAGCAATGAAGCACACCTTTGGGCTGTGCGGATGTTCCCGAAGTAAAGCTAATTACACTGCGGTCTTCCGGCTCGTTCAAAGCTTCTAATACAGGCGAATTCGGCCGGTCTACCAATTCGGTAAAAAATCCTTCATCTTCGGCAAATGACTTAAATACCCAAAGGTTTTCGGGCTTACATAAATTTAGAATTTTACGATCTAGATTGTAATCGACAAAGACTAACTTAGGCTGAATTCGATCAAGCATCTCCTGGAGGTGGTGTGGATTTACCTCAGTATTAATCGTGCAATAAGTCGCGCCATAGGCTTGGATCCCATAGTACAGTATTAAAAGTTCCAAACTATTCTCGCCCAATACAGCAATGCGATCATTTGCAGTGATGCCTTTGTCTCTCAACCAATAGCCGAGTTTTGTCGTAATGCTATACAGTTGTTGCCAGGTCAGAATAGCGTCGTCTTCAATGGATATTAACGCTGGTTCAGTGGGAAGTCGTGCCGCGTTTTCTTGGAGCTGTTCCGCAACCGATTGATAACCCTTCGGCAAAAAACCCGTGGGTGCGAGGGGTTCGTTCATGTAGGATATCGCGATCTATCGGCCATCCATTAAATACCCGAATTTTTCCTGCGCTTTTTGTAAAACTTCGGGGCTCGGCGCATTGGACATCGGGAATTCGTCGAGCCAGTGAAACGGCCGACAGGCATCTACTACTGCAACAGTGTGGGTCATGTCGCCAACGGCACGCTGTTCCGGACGAAGCATTGGATCAGCCGGTGAATCCCACGCGCCGGTTATGAAGTCGATAGAATTTTTTGGGTCAGTGCGAACCATCATCGCCCAAATTAGTTGATCCAAACGTGTTACATCCACATCATCATCCACCACTATCACGTATTTGGATGCATAAGCGGCCGCACGACATTGCGCAGCAATTTGGCCTGCCTGTCTAGAATGCCCGGGATAGCGCTGTTTAATAGAAACACCATGAAGCATGCGGGATCCGCCAGTTTCGTGGCACCACACTTGTTTTATATCGGGCACGCCCGCGTCAATGATATTTTGCTTGAGCATCGCGGATCGCATTACCGCTCGATAACGTGCGAGCTCGTCCGGTCCCTGTCCCATTGGTGGTACACCGAGGATGATTGGATCATTTCGGTGATAAATTGCTTCTATACGGAGCAGTGTGCGTGGCTCTTGCCCCCCCGCGTAATGTCCGGTCCATTCGCCAAATGGTCCCTCAATGTGCGTTTCATTGGGGTCGACATAACCTTCTAAGACAACCTCAGCATTCGCTGGAAACGGTAAACCAGTAATTTTACCTTCCACCAATTGCATTGGTTTGCGCCGTAAGCCACCCACTAGGTCAAGTTCAAATGTTCCCATCGGTGCCTCGGTTCCACCGAAATAGAAGGAAAGAGGGTCGCCACCCAGAACCATGCAGACGGGCATATTTTCGCCACGGGATTTATATTTTTCGCGATGAATGTAGCCGTGATGACCGCGTGCAGTCAGGAACCCGACTTCTTTGGGACCATGCACCTGTGCGCGATAGGCGCCGGCGTTTAGCCAACCGTCCTCGGGGTCTCTCGTAACACTATATGTTCCGGTGCCGATGTAACGCCCACCGTCGTTTTCGTGCCAAACCGGAGATGGAAATTGTGTAACGTCAATATCATCGCCTGTTATAATATTTTCGAATATCGGTCCATCTTCTACTATTTCATGCTTGATGATCTTCTGGTCTACAACAAAGTTTTCCCGGTAGGCGTTTGATAGTTCCCATTTTGAAAGATGTTCAGGGAAACCTAGCGTCATATTGCGCCGAGTGCCGGCAAACATGTTCATGAGCAAACGGAAGCCCTTAGGGCAGCCTGGAACCTCGTCGAAGACTACACAGGGCCCATTTTCCTCGCGCAATACGGCCTCCGCGGCTAAGCCGATATCCTCCTCCCAGCTTGCTCCGTTCACGTATTCAACTTCTCCGAGTCGATCTGCTAGATCTAACCATTCGCGCAAATCATCGTAGGCAATTTTACCGGCGATGTTACTCCCAGACTCAACGGTCATTTGTTCCTCCCGTAACCCCTAGAGCGGAATGTTACATGGGGATGGCGGGGGGGCAAGCTTGCGGTGTAGTAAGCATGAAATGGCAGGCAATACCAAAATAGTTGACAAAATCATTGGTCATACACACGCTTGTTGTAGAATATTAATTCCGTCGTGCTGAGTACTATAGTTTTCAGATGATAATTTATAGAGAACCAAAATCTGTTAGCCATTTACCTGTAATCGATCTCGCTCGAAGCTATACACGTGATCAGACAGCCTGTCGGCAAGTCGCCCAAGAGATCGGTAGGGCGTGCAGGGATACAGGATTTTTCTATATTTCAAATCACAGTGTACCTCAATCTTTGATTGATAGCGTATTTTTACAGGCCGACCGTTTTTTTGATCAATCCGACAACGAAAAAGGATATGTGGCGAAACAGGGTGTATCGAATGGTTATGAGCCGTTGGAAACACAGCGGTTAGACAACGAATCCCCAGGCGATCTTAAGGAGTCTTTCAATTTCACGGGTGGCGGTGTCCCGGGGACACAGGGTTTCAAAAAAAATTTTTGGCCCAAAAATCTCCCTGGGTTTCGGGATCGGCTTGAAGAATACAACAATTCTGTTCGTGACCTCGGTTTGCATTTATCGCGCCTTATTGCTGTTTCTTTGGGGATGCCGGCCAACCACTTTGACGAGACGTTTGATCCTCAAAAATCACCCATGCGAATTTTGCGATACCCGCCTCAATCAGAAAAAGCCAAGTTCAATCAATTGGGAGCCGGTGCTCATACCGATTGGGGTTGGATAACCTTGTTATCGCAAGACTCTTTGGGTGGCCTTGAAGTAGAGACGGTGTCAGGCGATTGGGTTTGTGTTGATCCGATCCCTGGAACATTCGTTGTTAATTTAGGCGATTTATTACAGCGTTGGACTAACGGGACTTATCATTCAAGTTTGCATCGGGTTATGAATAATCAATCGGGTCGAAATCGCCATTCAGTGGTGCTTTTTTATAACCAAGCGCATGAAACCCACGTCGAATGTCTGCCAACCTGTTTGGAAGCTGGAGAGCCACCCAAATACCCGACGTGTAGTGCGGGTGAACATATTTTGGAACGTTACAACGCCTCGCGCCAACATCTCTAATCCGCAGACTAGAATTGTTGTCTTGGTGGAATTTAACTCCGATAAATTTGCCTATCAGTTGCAAGGTTTTAGCCTGTGGGGCATGGTGGGTTATCGTATGAATAGTTACAGGCGTTAGGAGGCAATCTATGGCAACGGACACCGCGTCAAATGGGGAAATAAAATTCAACGATAGCTATGATGTAGTCATCGTAGGTTACGGTTATGCGGGTGGTATTGCGGCTATCGAAGCCCATGACGCGGGTGCAAAGGTATTGTTACTCGACAAGATGGCCAATCCGGGGGGTATTTCTGTGTGCTCTTATGGCGCGATGCGCTCGGCGCACAACGCAGATCAGGCATTCAAATACCTTAAAAAAACCAACGGTGGTCGCACACCTGACGACGTGGTTCGTGCCTTAGCCGATGGTATGAACAAAATCGAGCCATATATGCGTAAGCTGGCAGAAGTCAATGGCGCCGTTGTCAATCCTCGCGAGAAAGTTGCAAACTATCCTTTTGAAGGCTACGAAACTTTTTATCAAACCTTGATCGAAGAGGTGCCTAACTTTGATCCTGCTACCTATTATCCTCATGTGCGTGGGGCACCGGGAGGTGCGCGGGTATTCAAGACGCTAGAAGACAACATTGCTCAGCGTGGCATAGAGATTTGGCTCGAATCACCCGTAGAGAGGCTTGTGGCTAAAAATGATCGCTCACGGGAAGTGCAGGGTGTGGTTGTGCGACGTCCCGATGGCATACAAACCGTTAAAGCAAATAGGGCAGTAATTTTGGCTTGTGGCGGGTTCGAAGCCAATGAGGAAATGAAAGAACAGTACTGGCAAATGAAGCCGGTTCTGGCGGCTACAACAAACTCCAATACTGGTGATGGTATACGCATGGCGCAGGAGCTTGGCGCGCGTTTATGGCATATGTGGCACTACCATGGCTCCTACGGTTTCCAGCAAGCTGATTATCCATACGCCATTCGTATGAAGCGGTTGCCAGACTGGATTCCTGGACGAGAGGCAACGGCAGTTGTTCAGATGACTTGGATAGTCGTTGATAAAAATGGCGAGCGCTATATGAACGAAAATCCCCCCTATACCCAAGATACTTCGCATCGCCCCATGGAGCATTTCGACCCTGTAACCCAGGCATTTCCGCGTATTCCGTCTTACGTGATCTTTGATGAAGTAGGGCGCCGCCGGTATCGCGTGGGTGCACCCACGCGCAACGACCCGGAAGCGCATTACGATTGGAGCGATGACAATTCCCAGGAAGTAGAATCCGGTCTCATCAAAAAGGCGGATACAATTGCTGAGCTTGCAAAAATCATAGGAGTTGATGTCGAAAATCTCGAGGCGACCTTAGGTCGCTGGAATGAGTTATGTTCCAATAAGAACGACGTTGATTTCGGTCGTCCCGCCGGCACCATGATGAAAATTCAGCGGCCGCCTTTTTACGCTGGTGAGGTATGGCCGGTCGTATCAAATACGCAAGGCGGCCCCGTACACGATGCTAAGCAGCGCATCATCGATGTGGAGGACAATCCCATACCACGGCTCTACGCGGCCGGCGAATTGGGTAGTGCTTGGGGACATTTGTATATGTCAGGCGGCAATCTTGCAGAATGCTTAGTCACTGGACAGATTGCCGGGCAAGAGGCGGCCGCACGGGAACCATGGGGCTGAGTCCGGACACCCCAAATTATATTCCCAACTTATTTCATATTGGGTAGCGGAGAAAATGTCAGAGTGGTCTCAGCTGGATGTTGCCGCTGTTCTAACCGGCCACACGGTAAAGAGAATTTAGCCCATCCAATACAGAAAAATGCCGGGATACAGTTCGTATTGCAGGATGACCGCGAATAGCACGTAAATGAAAATGATCGTACCTATCCCCAGATAACTGCTCATGCGAATGGAATAGCCGCCGCGGAATTTCATCCAGCAAAAAACGAAGATCGGGATGACCGGCAAAAATCCCACTAGGTAAATTCCCAGGACGAGCAACGTCATCCACAAAAAGACAATCAGTTCTGTCTTAACAGGGCGTTCCGTCTTGTCGGCGTTATCATCTACTTGTGTCGGCGTTTTAGCCGACAACATCACTGAAATTTTCGTGCCGACTTTGGTGTCGGTCAAGGTCAGCAAATCCAGTAATAGGAGTGGTATGGCAGTATAGCCGACCATCAGGGGAAACATTCTGTCGGTTAGATGGTATTGATAGCTGGTCACGATAAACAAGATCACGACTGCAAGAATGAAGAGAATGAACCAGGCGGTCGGCTGTCTATGTTGCGGTATCAGGCTCATTGGACGGCCTCCCTAGCCTCTTTTCGTTCCTTCATTTTTCTTCGAATGGTCGGAAACCCGAGGCTAAGAATGGTAAGGAGAAATAGAATTATGCAGATTGGCCTGGTGAAGAATATGGAAATTTGATCATCAGAAATTAGCATAGTCTGGTGGAAGCTAAGCTCGGTAATACTCCCGAGTACAATTGCTATAGTGAAGGTTACCCGTGGGTAATTTAGTCGGATCATAAAATAGCCAATTACAGCGAATATCAGCGCTACGACAACATCACCAATTTCCGTGTGTAATGCAAAGGCTCCAACAAGGGCAACCACGCTTACTGTGGGTATAAGCATGTGTACGTTGATCATGGTCAGAAGGGCCATATAACGTGCCAAGGCTAGAACAACAATTGTAGCAAACACAGCGGAGACTGTAAGCGCTACTACTAAGGTAAAAACTAAGTCCTGATGTTGTTCCAAAAGTTTTTGGCCAGGCTCGACGCCATGCAGGATCAGGACTCCAAGGAAAACGGCGGTTTCAGCACTGCCGGGTATTCCAAATGCCAAAGTTGGAATCAAGGATCCTCCATCTTTGGCGTTATTGGCAGATTCAGGAGCGATTACGCCTTTGATATTGCCCTTACCATATTCAATGTCTGGTGCCGGGTCGCGCTGAACTTGGGTGGAGTAGCTTAGGAAAGCGGCAACCGTCCCCCCAACTCCAGGTACGGCACCGATGAAAGTACCGTAGGCTGAACCGACCAGCATAGTACTCCAGTTTTTTAAGACTGATTTGACACCATCTGAAATGCGACTAATTGCGATCTTGGATGTATCTTCAGCTATCGCACCGCCTTTGACTGCCAAGTTGATCATTTCCGAGAGAGCAAATAAACCAATTAGTGCAGGTACAAGTTTAATCCCGTCCTCTAGGAGGGGTATCCCATAGTCAAAACGGACCGTACTGGTTACATCATAATACCCAACAAAACCGACCATTAGTCCGATTACTGCGGTAATAAGCCCCTGTAATAGTCGGTCTCCAGACGACACGGCAATTGCGCATAATCCAAATATGGCAAGCATAAAAAATTCCGGTGGTGCGAAGGAAAGAACTATAGCCTTCATGATTGGAATTACGGCAACAAGGGATATAACACCTATTACGCCCCCTACTGCTGAGGAAGTTGCTCCGGCACCTATTGCCATACCGGCTTTGCCTTGTTGTGCTAATGGATAGCCATCAAAAGTAGTTGCTGCATTTGGTGCTATTCCCGGGGTATTGAGAAGAATAGCGCTGACTGAGCCTCCGGTTGATGTTGCGGCCATCACGCCGCCCATCAAAATTATAGCTTGCCAAGGTTCCATCCCAAAAGTTAAAGGAATTAAAAGCGCAACAGCTGTAGTACCACCTAGACCAGGAATGGCACCAAATAACAATCCGACGGCTGAACCGGCTACAAGCAGCAGCAGAGAGTTTACAGACCAAAGATTAATTATGCCTTCAATAAGTGCGTCAAACACAGCAATATCCGTTGTTTGTAATTAGGACGGTTTACAAATTAAATTGAGGTTAGTTATTCATTGAATGTTGGTGCACTGACTAAATAATATTCTACAAAACAAAAGAAGAGGGGCGGCCAAAAAATTGTACTTAGCCGCCCCATTGAATTCGTAATTAACGCGTTCTTTTGTTTGCAGCCGAAAGAAGACCTTTGTACTTAGAGTAATAATTAAAAAGGTCGTGTACTAATTTTTCTGCATCTTCTGCTTTCATCGGGGAAATACCGCGTTTAGCTTTTTTCCCCCATGCCATGAAACCAGGGTCGGTGATAGAAGCGTATACTGCCTTCGCCAGTTTATCCTTAATGGCTTTCGGTGTGCCGGGTGTTGTTCCAATAATCCTATCTCCACCGAGAATCGCGAGGTCTCTATGTCCTAATTCACCAGTGGTCGTTACTCCATAGGATCTTTTATTATTTGTTACTTCGAGAATTGGCCGCAAATCTTTATAGGCCTCCCGCTTTTTCTTTTTACTACTTACATATTTTTCAAACGTACCTTTTGCTAGAATTGTTAAATCCCCATCACCGCGAATTACAGCCAGGGCATATTTTGGAGCAGATTTATAACCAGTAATATATTTGGGTGTGATGCCAAGCGCATTGAACAAAATTGTACTTGCTATATATCCTGTTGAAGAGGGTCCGGTGATTGGAATTTTTATCTGTTTTTTTGATTTGAGGACGTCTTGAATTGATTTGTATTTACCCGTCTTTGCGCTAGTGACGATGAGGTATCTGAAAATTGCAACACGACCAAGCCAATCAATTTTTCGGACATCATAACCAGCCTTTTCACCGATGATATTCGGCATTGCGTGGCCGGGCATGTTAAACATCAAAATATTATAGCCATCAGGTTTGCGTTTTGCGAGAAATGTAGCCGCTTTTTTACCGCGTCCACCAGGAAGATTTTTGGCGATAATATTGACCTTACCGCCCAATTTTTGTTTTAGAATAGGCGCTAATTTTCGAGTGATGGTGTCAAACCCACCTCCAGGGCCATACGCTATCAAAAAAGTTATATTTTTTTCGGGCCACGCTGCTTGTGCCGGCATAGCCAGGAGTGCGGTCAAGGCGGCTGCAGTAATGGTGCCGATAGTCAATTTACTAAACATTCAATTTCCTCCCTATCGAATGGGTGCGTAATAGTGCAAATAAGTGTCATACACGTTTTTTGCCACGCGGGTATCTTAGATAAAGTATATAATGCTGTTAACCCGTGGGGCAGCGCAATCAAGTCTGAGGGTATTTTTATAAATTTGTGGGGTCAACGCAATTAATCAAAGCGTGTTGCAGTTGTTTTTCCCAATTCTGCTTCTTTGGCGCGATATAATTCTGCACTCTGTTCATGACGCATAATAGCGACCGGTTCGTCATCATAATTTGGTGGTGTTTCCGATTCAAAATTGCTGAATTGATCTTTGCCGCGTACCAGCATGGCACTGGTCCGCTTATTACCTTTTTGCGAGAGCCTGGCTGGCATGTACATAAAGGTAATGCCCATACGCCGTCTATCGGACATATTCGGCAGTGAACCGTGGATCACTTCTGCGTGATGGATTGATGCTTCGCCTATATCCAATGGCATTGTTACGGGTGTTATTTGAGAAACGTCGTAGGCAGTTTGCATGCCGCTTGGTAGCATACTTTTTTCACTTAAATCAGGTGTTCCTAACGGGTAGACACCGCCTTTGTGAGTGTTTGGCAAGACATGCATGCAACCATTTTCTTCGCGGGATGGTGTTAGCGCTATCCAAAATGATAGTAGTTCACAGGGTTCGACACCAATATAAATATTGTCCTGATGCCAAGTGACATAGGCCTCATCACTCTCATGTTTGAGCCAGGTTGTATTGTGGTAAAGCAATATATTGGGACCCAAAAGGTCTTCTGCTATGTCAAGCATGATCGGGTTTGTGGCTAGCTCGTAAGCCCATCGATAACGGAGATATATTTTTGTCCGGCGCAAGCCAGAGAATTTACCCCCCAATGTTTGCTCAAGTTCCTCTAATCGTTCCCGATAAAAGGAAGCGTCCGCAGTATCTAAAATGCGAACGGGGCAGAGGAACCCTTGATCGTGATACTGTTGGATTTGTGACTCTGTTAAAATATTTGGCACGATAGAAGCTAGTCTAGCCGGGCGACTGTTACGTTGCCTAGTTCCTTCACCTTAGCTCGATATTTGAAAACCGCTTCCTCATGTCTCGCAGCGTTCCCGGCATCGTCACCGGATATGGGCGCCAGTTCGTGTTCGAAGTTACCGTAGGCGTCCTTGCCACGCACTAAAAGTGCACTGGTTTTGCTGTTGCCAAATTGACCCAAGTTAGGTGGGTGATAAATGAAAGTAATACCCAGTCGTCGGTCCGGCGCCTTGTTGGGTAGTGAGCCATGTATTAGAAATGCGTGATGAATAGAGCATTCGCCTGGTCGCAACTCGACAGGAAAGGGTTCTATCGTTTCAGGATCAAAATCAACCGTTTGACCGCTCGACAGTAAATTGGCGCTGTGGATGTCCGCTGATTTCAGCGAAAGTTGACCTAGTTTTTGCGTTCTGGGCAAAAACTGCATACAGCCGCTTTCAATTGCTGCAGGTGTAATGGCCATCCATGCGGTCAGCACCTTGCAGGGGTCATGGCCGAAATAGGTATTGTCCTGATGAAAACTTACATATGCTCCATCGCCGCCTTCCTTGAACCAGACGGTGTTATGATACAGCATGATGTTGGGTCCGATCAGATCCTCTACTGCATCAAGCAAAGCGGGGTGTGTTGCCAATTCATGCACCCAAGGATGGCGCAAATAAAATTTGGTCTGTCCAACCCCACGTAATTCCCCAGCCATTTCGATTTTTTCAATATGATCGTGGAAAATCGCAGTCTCTTTTTCTGAAATAATTTTTACCGGTGAAACGAAGCCGTCCCGATGATATTGTTCAACTTGCTCTGTGGTCAGCATTTTTGGCATTTTTGAGCCCTTTTCGCCCACTCACTTGTTATCCAAAAATTCCTTTAATTCGGCGGTGAACTCTGCAGGACTGTCGATGGTCGACAAATGGCCAGCATCGGGTATCACCTTAATCTCCGCCCCATGGATGTTATCCCGAATATACTCGCTTTCCGCCATCGGGGTGGCATCGTCGCTGTCACCTATTAAGACCAACGTCGGTACGTTGACCTTGGTGAGATCGCTGCTGGAATCGTACGTAAATATTGCCCGTACAGTTGACACATAACCTTTGGATGGGCATTTGCCGATTTCTGCTGCGAGTTCGTCGAGCTTTTCAATAGGGGTCGTGGGCATTAGGCGATCACCGGCGTATTGGCTACCGAATTCCAGCATTGAAAGATAAGCCACCGCTTCTTGTGTTGCGTAAATGCGGTCCTCTCCTCCAGGTCGAATTCGGGCGAATGAATCAGCTAAAACCATTGATTTAGCTATGCTGGGATGTTGCGCATTTAAACAAAGCGCAATTGGTCCACCCATCGAAAGCCCAACAATATGGCAGGAGTTGATCCCCAAATGATCAAGGACCGCTTTATGGTCCTCGGCAACTCCCTCAACAGTAAAATCACTATTGAATGAACTCGCACCATGGGCTCGGCAATCTGGAGCAATACAGCGATAGTTGCTTTTCAGTTCTGCGATTTGTTCACGATAAAGATAGTTGTTGGTGCCCAGCGAATGGATGAACAAAATTGACGGACCTTCACCTTCATCGACAAAGAAAATTTGTTCTCCATTGGCTTCAATTGACGGCATTACAGTTACGCTCCTTAAGTAACGTTATGTTAGACGTGTGGAGAGCCTATCACTCGGCTTGTATCTGGAAAAGGTCGTTAAGCAGCCGCGACCATGGGCCCGCCTTCGAGCGTAAGCCGACGCAACAAGCGGGTTTCCTGTGCCGGAAAATCAGTACGTGCATGGGTGGAGCAGCGATTATCCCACATCACCAGATCGCCTTCGCACCAGATATGTTCGTAAACTAATGCAGGATGTTCTGCGACCGTGATTAACTCCTCTAACGTCGCTTCGCTTTCCGCTCGGTCCATTCCCTCGATCTGTGATGAAATTAGGTGGCTTATATATAGCGCAGGTCGCCCGGTTTCCTGGTGTCTGACGAAAATTGGCTGCCATTCATGCGCTATGCCGTCCAAACCATCCTCTGGATCAACTCTGACAATTGTAGAACGGTTGTAGGCTTGGAGAACCTTGCGTCCGCGAAGTTTTTCTTTGAGTGCATCGGGCACATTTTTATAAGCCTCGTACATATTGGCGAACTTGGTATTTCCACCTGTTGATGGCAGCTCAATCGCGTGCAGCATAGTCGCCTTGCACGGCGCCGGCATGTAACTCTGATCGTGGTGAAACCACATTTCGCCGTCGGGTAGTGTCCCGATAGGTTCGCCCTTATCATCGCGAATATTGGTGACCAGCATGATCTGGCCTCCATAATCATCGTTAATCTCGTTCTGCAGATGCCTTGGTGTGGCGCGGTCGCCAATCGTTCCGAATTGGCCCGCGAAGAGGACCTGCTCGTCTTTTGATAATTCCTGATCCCTGAATACTAAGACGAGATGATCCAGCCATGCTTGGTATATACGCTCAATTTCTTCGGTTTTCAGGGTCTGGCGTAAATCAATGTTGGTTACTTCTGCACCCAATGGGGCTGGAAATGGAGTGATTTTAAAGGACATGGTGACTACCTTATTAGTAAACGCGTTAGGCGGCGGTGGCGGCCAGACGTTCTTCGCACCGAACTGTACAACGTTGCAGCATGCGCAGCTCACCGGGTGGAAAATCACGTCGCGCATGCAGACAACATCGGTTGTCAATAATAACTAAATCCCTTGGCTTCCAAACATGCTCGTAAATGATCGCTGGATCCTCGGTAATATCAAACAAATCCTCTAATATGGTGTCACTATCGGTGCGGGTAAGCCCTTCAATACGGGCACTCATCAGCCGGCTGACATAAAGTGCCGGGCGGCCAGTTATTGGGTGGGTAACAAAGATTGGCTGCCAGCAATGCTGAATCTCGTTGAGATCCCTATCGATATCTACTCCTGCAGTGGTCGCAAAATCATAGGCATGCAGTACTTCATGCCCAGCGAGCTTCGATTTAAGGTCAGATGAGATTTTTTCGTAAGCTTGGTACATGTTGGCGAATAGTGTATTTCCGCCAGTAGTAGGCAATTCTATGGCATGCAGGAACGTCGCCTTATGGGGTACCGGCTGATAGCTCAGATCGCTATGAAACCAAAGTTCTCCTTCTGGTACTGAGCCTATGAATTTTCCGTCATCGTCTCGCTTATTGGTGATGAGCATGATGGCACCATCATAATCATCGGTTTCGTTGCGTTTTTCAGGCGGTCGTCCTCGAGCGCCGACCGTTCCAAACCCGCTGGCGAATTTGAGCTGATCATTCTTACTCAGGTATTGGTTGCGTATGATCAGCACTTGATATTTGTGCCACGCTTGCTTGATGCGCTGGAACTCGGCATCACTCAAAGGTTCTCGCAAATCAATTTCGGTGATCTCGGCACCAAGCGGTGCATCGAAGGGTGTGACGGTTAACGGCATTTTGTCACCTGTGTATTAGTCAGCCGGGATCATCGCCTGGCCTTGAACTGTACAGCGGCGTAGCAATCTACGTTCGGTGGCTGGAAAATCTGTTCGCGCATGACAGGAACAAAAATTGTCCCACATAATGAGATCACCTTCGGTCCATACGTGCTCATACACATTCTCCCCTGCCTCGGCGATATCTAACAGCTGTTTTAGAATGGTATCGCTCTCGTCCCGTGGAAGTTCGTCGATCCGGGCAGACATTAGCCGATTTACGTAGAGTGCCGTGCGGCCCGAATATGGGTGTTTAACAAAAATTGGCTGCGATAAATGATGAATTCCGGTTAAATCATCATCGACGTCCACTGTTTCGGTCATATGATAGTCATAAACTTGAAGTACGGAGTGACCGGCTAATTTTTGTTTCAAATCACCGGGAATCTTGTCATAAGCGCTATACATATTGGTAAAAAGTGTGTTTCCGCCCACTGACGGTAGATCGATGGCGAATAAAAATGTGCCTTTATGTGGCTCTGGCAAATAGCACATGTCGTGATGGAAGAACATTTCGCCATCCGGCAGAGAGCCCACATAGTTGCCGTTCTTATCCTTGACATTGGATACGAGCATAACGCCGTTATGGTAGTCCGCACCCTCAGGTCGCCTATCCACACCGCGGGAACGCGTGCCGAGTGAACCAAAATTGGCCGCAAAAGCGAGTTGTTGTTCCTGGGTCAAGTCCTGGTGTGGGAAAATCAGCACGATGTGATCAAGCCAGGCTTGCTTAATTTGGCTTACTGTGTCGGCATCCAGCGGCTTTCGAAGGTCTACTCCCATAATTCGAGCACCGAGTGCGGAACCAGTTGGAACTATTTCAAGCCTATCAGTAATGGTTGTTGCCATAGCTACCTGTATAACAATTATATGATCGAATTCATATTATAGAATGATAAACGTGAGGTTTCTACAATTTGGGAGCGCTAGATTGAGGCCCATACAATGCAAAATTTGAGTGGCCAAATTCAGTTAAGAACAGTTTTTCTAAATTTAAAGACCGCCAGCGCGCCTATAGCCGGAGACATCATCGATGCGGACATTCGGTTAGATATTCTTGACTTTATGGCTATGTTGGATGGGATCAAGCCGGTATTTGTCCTTGGCCGGGGACTTGATAATTTGCATTGGGTCTCCAGTGTACTTGAAATTGCCAGATCGTTGGATCTTGATATTCAGCACGGGCCATTGTGGGATGCGACCCCATTTAGTGAATTTCCAGTTTGGTACTCAGAGTATTATCGTGATTTATTGAAACCGTTTCGCGCGCATTATATCTTCAACGACCCCCAGTTAACTAATGCCGTCCTGTCAATTAGCGATACCGACGGCCGTCTATCCATTACAGAAGAAGCTCGCCTACTGGGTTATCCAATATGCTGTGTAATGGCGCATTATGATCGCTCTGTTCGTTACCATCGAGCCACATTAGCTATGTTGAAAAGATTGGGTGGTGGCGACGAAGGGTATATGCGGTCTTTGCTCGTGGGAAATGCGGCGTTGTCACCCCAAACAGAGGCTGAGATAGCCAATTTGGAATCGGCCCTTGAGATAACTCCCACGCGCTACGGTAGTTGGAATTTGTGCCGCACGTGTGCCCGGTCTAATGTCAGTCCATCATCCGACTTGTCGAATCTTTATTATAAGTTAGCAACTCGAGTGGATCCGGAATGGGAATGGCGGGCAGTCTAGCGACGGGCTACCACAACATTAGAGGCGGTGATTACCCTCAATCCCCTTGCGCTGGTAAATTCTTTCAACGAGTTAGAAACTTCTTTTATTACCTGCTTATAGCCGTCTTCATCAAGCTGTCCTAGTGCATGTCGCGCTGATGGTCCCCCGGCTTTCAATGCTTCCACGAATGCTTTGGGTGAAGCAAAACACGCTTCCATATTACGTCGAACCACCGCGACGTCACGGAACCCGGCGTTCGCTAAAAGATCTCCCAATGCCACCGGGTCACCAAAGGAATATGGAGTTTGAATTCCGGCGGGATCAACATCGTGCCGTTCCAATGCATTCGCTACCGCGTTATGTGCTGGGCATAACGCTAGCTGGCAATAAACTCCAAAAACTGCGCGTCCGCCGGCGGACATAACACGAGCAATTTCAGTGAGTGCTCCACGTTGATCCGGCAGAAACTGTAAGACCTGGTTGCCGACCACTGTTTGAAAATTATTTTCGTCGAAGGGGAGTGCCATAATGTTCCCTTCGTGCCAGTCCACAACATTTGCGGTATCGATTGCACGTGCATGGGCAATCATGCCTGCATTTAAATCGATCGCGGCGACGGCACCCGGCCTGCCTATTTTCTTCGAAGCATAACGGGCAGCTGCCCCTGTGCCGCATCCTACATCGAGCAAACGCTCGTTTGGCGCCGGTGCTGCCATGTCCACAAGTAATCGAGACCACGGGCCAAATATAGTTGGCACCAGATATTTCTCGAATGCTTCCGCAGCCGATGTTTCGACGCTTTGTATTTCTGAAACTTCCGACGTGTTCGTAATTGGACTTAACCTATTTGCTGCTTTTGCTGTTGGCCGCTGAGCTATTATACCGAGGAGAATATTTACCAGGTGAAATTAACCGGCAGCGTACTATCAACATTTCCCATCGCCTTTGGTAAATTTGATTCTAAATGCCTTAAAGTGAGCATAGGCAATCATTCCTGAATAATCAGCACCACATCGAGTGTTTATCCCAAGTTTTCTAATTTACGAGGTCTTAAACTTTATTACCGCAAAAGAAAAATGTGCCCTAAGCAGCTTTTCGCCGTGGTTTGTTGTTTATCAGTCCTGCACGTTTCAAAACGTCATTGAGACGTTTTTCTAACTTTTTGGTTGCAGGTACCATCGGTAGCCGGTGTTCATTCTTCGGCATAATACCCAGCCGTTTCATCATATACTTCATCGGAATAGGGTTGGTGTCGTAAAAAACTGCCTGATTAATTTCGAACAGTTGATAGTGAATTTTTTGGGCTTCTTTCATTTTACCCTGCCAAATCAATTCGCACATCTTGGCCAACTGCTTGGGCATTAGATTGCCAACCGCATTCATGAGGCCGCACGCGCCTACGGCCATCATGGGATAAGACAGGTCTTCCAGCCCGACAAATATACGAAATTCCATACCAAATCGATCAAGGCACTTGGAAACGAAACCCAAATCGTCAACCGCATGTTTCATGCCGACGAAATTGGGGCAATTGCTGCCGATTTGATCTAGTGTTTCTAAAGTGACTGAAGTGGCAGCCCGTCCTGGGATGTGATAGATCATCCACGGCAAAGACGTTTGTTGGCCCAACTTACTATAGTATGCCACTAGGCCGCGTTGAGGTGGTCGAATGTAATAAGGGGTTACGATTAAAAGTGCATCGGCCCCAGCCGCCTCGGCATATTGGGTTAGAACGCTCGTTTCAACCAAGCTCTGAGAACCAGTAGCTGCAACGATCGGCACCTTGCCTTGTGCTGCCTCCACCGCGACATCCACCGTCCGATTGCGTTCATCGACCGTCAATGTAGAAGGTTCCGATGTGGTCCCATTTACAAGAATGCCATGCGATCCGTTTTTGACCTGAAATTCAACTAGACCAGCATATGCATCGTAATCCACTTCGCCGTTTTTGAACGGTGTAATAAGCGGCGGAATGGATCCTTTTAGAAAATTCTTGGGTAAACGCATCATGATTGTCAGCTAGCCACTTTAGTTCTGTTGGTGTCGAATCCAGTTTCCGCACCCAAAACGCTCCAAGGTTTCTTAAGGTCTTCTTGCCAAAGTAAAGATTCCATAATGATGTTGAGTGGTTGATCTTGGATGGTCAATTCGTAAACCGGTTCATCACCTGTAGAAGCATGGTTGTGTATTCCCCAACCCGGTGCGGTTAAAAGTAGATCACCCGCTTCCCATTCGTAAACTTTACCCTCCACTGTCGAGTTTCCCTGTCCTCCAAAAATATAGTTCATGGCAGCTGAAACGTGGCGGTGGGGTTTGTCCACTATACCAGGTGGACGAATGGTGATAGTGGCAAAAAAATTCGGGGTTGTACCATTGGTGCGGCCGGTCATAGGGTTCCATAGGAGATAAAGCCGCCGGCCTACATAATCGGCACCGAGTGCTGTCAATTTGTCTAATTCTTTTTTTACTTTTTTCCACGGCCAATGAAGGGCCTTGGATTCTACGGAATCGGGGGCAATCAAGATTTCATAAGGCATAAGCCATGCACCGTCATCGGTCAGTTCAAATGTCCCATATGGACTTTTTCGACGGGGGTCGTCCTCCGCTATTTCTCCCTCTTGGGCTTCTTTCTTCACTTCCTGAATGTCAGGATCGGGATCTTCCTCTACGATGTGAACATTCATTTTTTCCAACAGGGGCGCGTTGGTATAGGTTAATCGTGCCTGAACTTGATCTGAATCGTTGACATGTATGTATGTCTGCATAGATGGAAAGTTAAATAAATCATATTGCTCAAAATCAATTCGTTTGCCACCAATGACAGAATGCCCACTACCTTGAATACAAAAATTCACTTGTGTGGAATTATGACGAATTGGTCTTGTTTGCTCTCCTGGGTTCAATACCTCCAGAATAGGGCGTATCCCCGGGGCAAGTCCTAAGCCTACCCCAAGCTTGTGAGAGTCGGGATGGACGATCCAAGATTGCCGTCGGCCGTTGTTCGGCATTGGTGTTTCCGCAAGACGTTTAATTTCACCCTCAAAGTCAGCGCGTTTGACGATTGCCGGTTCCCAGAGCTCTGGAGCCGGCTCAGTTTGGCCAGAGCGGTCGACAAATATACCCTTTTGTTCCGACATAATCGTCCTCCATTAATAGCCGTAGCCGTTGGTGTAGGGTGTTATATTACTTGCCAAGTATGAATTAATTTCATTACTTCGATACCTTATTATTGACCTAAAAATGCGTCAAGTTGGGGAGGTATTTTCATCCCCGTCCAAGTTTGCTTTCATCTCGGTCATAAGCCGCTTAATGTCTTGAATATCTTGGATACTTAGGCCCTTGGTTGCTATCTCATTTATGTTGTTTGCCATGCGCAACAGGTCGTTCTTTAAATTGCGAGCTTTTGGTGTGGAGAAAATATTAATGGTACGCCGGTCCTGACGGTTTCGAATGCGACGAATTAATCCTTTTTTTTCGAGTAGACGTAATGCGCTTGCGGTTGTTGGTTCAGTAGTTCCAACACGTCGGCTTAATTCTCGCTGGTTGAGCCCTTCCTCTATCCACAATGCGCGCATAAAATAATATTGGCCCAGAGTCATTCCGTATTCCGATAGTCGCCGTCGTAAAGCTTTGCCTAGCGCTATATTTGTATTTCGAACTAGGTAACCGGGACTCTCATTTGGATCGAGCCGGATTTCATCTTCCTCTGTCAACTTTCTCATTTAAGAAAATCTTCAATAGAGACAGATTCAAAATTTTTGGGTACCGCCTTATCGAATTGCTGCCGCCACTCTGGGTGTGTGATCGCTGGTTTTGTTGCATCTATGATCGTTTTTGTTCCAATTCGATACATAGCACTCATCCCTGGGACGATGTCGGATACATTGTCAAGCGACCAAATTCGGGTATTAGGAATTTTGATTACGTCATCTGCAGCGTTTACGCGGGTTGTTAAAGACCAAAATACCTGTCTCAAATCTGATGGATCAATATCTTCGTCAACAGCAATCGCGAGTTTAGGATGCAGATACGGGCTAGAGAGGGCGGCCATAAGCGCTGTTTTTGCTTGCCCCTCAATCCGGGGTTTTAGCTTGAGGACCACGGCCATAAGGCCAGATACACCTAAGCAGCGCACATCTATGAGGTCCAATCCCCCTTCGACTTTGCTTAGATGCTCCTGCAAAGCTACTTCGATGCCAATTCCGGTTATTGATTGCGGATCGCCCATTGGCGCACCCGAATGCATGCCGTAAAAGAT
>CAYZMI010000018.1:0-8739 GCA_964479475.1 uncultured Rhodospirillaceae bacterium
TCCGAAACGGAACTTGATCAGCAGCGTGTGGGGCGACTATCGCGCATGGATGCAATCCAACAACAAGCCATGGAAGACGAAACCGGCCGCAGGCGAGACCAAGAACTCGCGCGCATAGCCACGGCGCTTAAACGCATCGATGACCACGATTACGGATATTGCACCGCCTGCGATGGGCCAATAGCGTACCAACGGCTAGATAACGATCCGGCGACCCCGCTTTGTATTGAGTGTGCATCACACGCCACAGGAAATTAAGGATCACCACCCAAACATTAAGAAATATTTAATCAATTAGCAGCAACTTTTCGTGCTTGGCGCTTGCGCTCGTGTGAGTCTAGGTATCGCTTACGCAAACGAATAGATTTTGGTGTAACTTCGACCAGTTCGTCGTCATCAATATAGGCGATAGCGCGCTCAAGCGTGAATTTGATTGGCGGTGTCAAGAGGATTGCGTCGTCAGATCCAGCTGCCCTGATATTTGTTAGCTGTTTGGTCTTTAGTGGATTAGCTTCCAGGTCCTGGCCTTTATTGTGCTCGCCAAATAACATGCCAGTGTAAACTCTTTCGCCAGGTCCAATGAACAACGGTCCTCGCTCTTCCAAATTCCAGAGTGCGTAGGAAACCGAGGTACCTTGTTCTGTAGAGATAAGGACACCGTGCCTTCTACCTGCAATGGTGCCACGTTCTAGCGCATATTCAAAAAATACTCGGTGTATGACACCGGTGCCTCGTGTATCTGTCAGGAATTCACCATGGTAACCTATCAAAGCACGCGACGGAGTATGAAACATTAGGCGCTGCTTGCCACCACCAGATGGCCGCATTTCAACGAGTTCACTACGCCGCGCCAAGAGTTTTTCCACCACAACACCGGAATATTCTTCGTCAACGTCAATCACCACCTCTTCAATGGGCTCGAGACGTTTACCTGTTTGTGGATCTTCACGATAGACCACACGCGGCCGGCTGATGGACATCTCATATCCTTCGCGACGCATGGTCTCGATCAATACGCCAAGTTGTAACTCTCCGCGTCCCGCCACTTCATATCCTGATCCATCATGGGTATCAGTTACTTGAATTGCCACGTTCCCTTCGGCTTCGCGCAATAGCCGGTCGCGAATCATTCGCGAGGTAACCTTGTCACCTTCCTGTCCAGCAAGCGGCGAATCGTTGACTGAAAATGTTACTGCAAGTGTAGATGGGTCTATAGGACGGGAAGCAAGCGGCCGATTCTCTGCTGGATCGCAGATAGTATTCGCCACCGTGGCGGTTTGAAATCCCGCCAGCGCTACGATATCGCCTGCAGTTGCATGTTCCAGGGGTAATCTTTCCAGGCCACGATAGGCGAGTATTTTGGTCACTCGCGTTTGTTCCAGTTCAGTTCCGCCGCTAGATAGTGCCTTGACTGTCCCGTTGGCTTTGACCGACCCTGACAGGATGCGACCAGTAAGCAGACGTCCTAAATATGGATCGGCTTCCAGAGTGGTTGCGATCATACGAAATGGTCCGGTTTCTATCTCCGGGGCAGCCACGTGTCTTGTGATCAATTCAAACAAGGGTATTAATGATCCTTGCGGACCCAAGGGATCATCGGCAACCCAACCTTGTTTTGAAGACCCATAGAGTACCGGAAAATCCAGCTGGTGTTCATCGGCATCCAATGCAGCGAAGAGATCAAACACTTCGTCCAATACTTCGTTAGCGCGAGCATCCGCACGATCTACCTTGTTAATAACGACGATAGGCCGGAGTCCGCGGGCCAGCACCTTGGAGAGGACAAACTTTGTTTGTGGCATGGGGCCTTCGGCGGAATCCACCAGTAGCAGACAGCCATCAACCATAGAGAGTACGCGTTCTACCTCACCGCCAAAATCCGCATGGCCAGGGGTGTCGACGATGTTGATCCTTGTGCCATCCCACTCAACTGAGGTGCATTTAGAAAGGATAGTGATACCCCGTTCGCGCTCTAAATCGCCCGTATCAAGTGCCTGTTCCTGAACCGCCTGGTTTTCGCGGAATACCCCGGATTGACGCAGCATGCAGTCCACCATGGTAGTTTTGCCATGATCCACGTGAGCCACAATGGCTATATTGCGGAGGTTTTGCGCAGCTTTATTTGTATCCGTCATCAAGTTTCAAAGGTCTGAGTTTGTTGCGCGCCTCCTAAAAAAGGAGGCGTTATTAAGGGCAAGTTTCCTTCTGGTTGGTGCAGCAAAAGTCTATCCGACTAATCAGTTTATGTAATACCAGAATTTGCATTCTGGGAGGTAAATTGGAATTGGGTATGCGATTACCAAAATTTTGTTGATCTTAAGTCACCTGTTCTTTTGTTTTTACGAATCTTACCTGAGGGTAATCCTCACCAGCGCGATCTAAATGCCATGCATTACGCACGAGAAACACAGGGTCGCCCTTGTGGTCATTGGCGATAGCAGTTTCATTACTTTTGATGAAATTCTTTAAGAGCGCGTCATCCTCGGATTCGACCCATCGTGCGGTTAACAGACTAGTGGGCTCGAAATGAACGGGAATATCGTATTCGGTGCGGATACGATCTGCGAGCACTTCAAACTGTAATACTCCAACCACACCAACAATCCAATCGAAACCAATTTGCGGTTTAAATACAGCGGCAGCACCTTCTTCGGCGAGTTGCTGCAATGCGCGTCCCAGGTGTTTGGCCTTCATAGGATCGCTCGGTCGAACACTTTGCAAATGTTCTGGCGCAAAACTAGGGATGCCAGTGAACCTTAATCCTTCACCTTCGGTTAGGGCATCGCCGATATGTAGGTTGCCGTGATTGGGAATACCAATAATATCGCCAGCCCAGGCCTCCTCCGCTAATTCGCGATCTTGCGCTAAAAATAGCACAGGATTGTGCAGTGCAATCTGCTTGTCGGTCCGAACATTTTTGAGCTTCATGCCGCGTTTAAAATGCCCAGAAGCAATCCGAAGGAATGCAATACGATCGCGGTGCTTGGGGTCCATATTGGCTTGGATTTTGAATACTACGCCAGTCACCTTGTCCTCTTCAGGCTGAACGGTGCGCTCGGCGGTTGGTTGAGGGCGAGGCGGCGGAGCATGATTGGCGAGACCATCCAACAGCTCGTTGACCCCAAAGGAGTTGATAGCGCTGCCGAAATAGATAGGTGATAAATTGCCAGCTAGATAAGCCTCAGAGTCGAATTCGGGACAAAGACCGCGCGCCATTTCGACTTGTTCGCGTAGCTCATTCACAGCATGTGATGGCAACAATTCGTCAAGTTTTGGATCATCGAGCCCAGAACAGGTTTCCACCTCGTGTGGCTTCTCTCCGCGACCGGCGCGGTCCATCAATACCAGCTGATCACTCAATAAGTCGTAACAACCAAGAAAATGTTGTCCCATCCCAATGGGCCAGCTCGCGGGTGTCACGTCGATTTGTAATGACTGTTCAATTTCGTCCAGTAGATCGAACGGATCACGTGCCTCGCGATCCATTTTGTTGATAAAGGTTGCAATGGGCATATCCCGAAGCCGACAGACTTCAAACAGTTTGCGGGTTTGGGCTTCAATGCCGCGTGCCGCGTCAATAACCATGACAGCGGAATCAACCGCAGTTAATACGCGGTAGGTATCTTCCGAAAAATCTTCATGGCCTGGAGTGTCCAAGAGATTAAAAGTGCGCTCACTATATTCAAATGTCATCACCGATGCAGTCACCGAAATGCCGCGTTCACGTTCTACCTTCATCCAGTCAGAATGGGCGCGGCGCTGCTGACCGCGGGCTTTTACAGCGCCGGCGAGCTGTATTGCACCACCAAATAGAAGTAGCTTTTCCGTTAGCGTGGTCTTACCGGCATCCGGGTGCGAGATGATCGCAAAGGTTCTCCGCTTGGCAACGGCTTCGGTCAGTGTTGTCATGTTTTATCGCTATCAGGAGCGGGAGGCATATAGGTCGTTCTCACCCTAAGCGCAAGTGATAAGATCTATCTTTCATCTAAATTCTAAACTGGTCACCACGCTTGCGGCCTTGGCTGACATCGACAAATAGATCGTCGACGCTTGAATGATTTTTTATCAGGCCCTGTTCCTGACTGTAGCGCACCATGTTTTCGAGGGTCTTACGGTTTTGCGCGCTGAGGCCGTATTCCCAAGGGTCTTGGCCGAGTATCTGGTTTTGTTCTTCCCAAGCCTCCATATACCAGGCCAGTGGCACGATGCGCGGGTTTGCCAATTTGTGCATAGCTATCTGCTTAGCTTGACTTAGGGCATGATACATATTGATAGGTACCCATGGATATTCTTCCACGATCTCTTGCTTGATCCCGGTAATATGCATAATCGGAAACATACCTGTCTTTTTGTAAAAGGATATTTCCTCGTTCTTGTAGTCAGGGAACAGGCGTTCAACACGTGGATCGCCTTTTAGATAGGGCGTGATGATCGAGGAATGAATGCAGGCATCTAACTCGCCTTCCACCAACATGGTCTCCACAGACTTGTCATCGGGCAGCGTAGAGAGCTTAATTTCACTAGGTAAGTCCACCTCAATGTCTTGATCAAGCTCTTGAAACCATTCGATTGTGCGATGTGGCACGCCGTACTCGTGCTCCAAAATACCCTTCATCCATAAAATTGCAGTGACCTGCCAGTGTTTAATCCCCACCTTTTTTCCAATCAGATCCTTGGGCTCATTAATACCAGCATTGGTGTTGATAAATACGAAGCCGTGGCGGAATCGACGGTGAAGAAATACCGGAATTGCTTTGAACGGCAGTCCTTGGTCGCGCGCTACCAGGTAGGTCGAACACGAGGCCTCTGCCATATCGAAATCCTTGCCGTTGAAGAACCTCCAATGTCGGGTAGTAGAGTCCATGTCGGTGAGCACCGTAAGATCTATGCCGTCGGGTTTTACCGAACCATCCAACAGTGGTCGGGTGATTTCATACTCGCCACAGGCAAAGGTGAGAGGGATGTTTGTGGACATATTTTTCTCTTCAGTCGCGTAATTTTAACTCTCGTCGGGAGGTGCTTTGCCCGGTTGGTTCTCTATGGGTTGGAGACCCCAAGGTCAAGCCCAAGCCCAAGGATAATTCGGTACAAATGTCAGTCCGTTGGGCCAGGGTTGCCGGTGCCGGTAAAAGGCAAACGGGTTCCGAGGCCTAATTTCATAGCCTTTTCATATACGTAGTGACACATTGCGATATCATGAGCTACGAGCCCAGTGGTGTGGATTAGATTACGTTCGCTGTCGCCTTCTCGTTTGGCCACCTTACCTTGTATCAGCTCGTGAATCTCTCCATGAAGCATGTCACGGGTGAAAAGCCCGGTTTCTGCCGAGTTACGAAAATGTTTCATGAGCATGTTCATTTCCCAGCTATCGACTACGACCTTGTCTAATTTGGCCCAGCCTTCCGGCTCGAACTCGCGGCGAGTAAAGGACACGTATGTGGCACCCGGCTTAAGCCAAGCCTCCCGACACATGATTTCATCCGAAGTGGTGCCACCGATACCGATATCTGCGTCGCGTACAACTTCCTCGATGCTGTCCTTCGGGACGATACTCACGTTGAGTTTTTCCGACCATTTGGCTGCGAAGGCGTTTCGGGTTTCAGGGCGGCGCGACGTACAACGGATTTCTTCGATCCCGTCATACAGTTCCACCAAACAGCGAAGCGCGTTAGTACTCATGGTACCTACACCAACCAGTCCAACCACAGTTGGATTTTTAGGCCCTAGCCATTTGAGGGGTAAAATGGTGGCGGCGGCACTGCGAATGGCGTATGTCCAATGTTCTTCGACGATAGCCTTGTTGGTGCCGGTGGTCGGATCGGCCAAAATTATGTATCGCCCGCATTCCAGTTGCCCAACTGTGTTACGTTGGCCATCATCAAAATAATTGTAAAGCCGCACGCCTGTGATGGGAATTTCCTTGAGAAGTGCACATTTCACGTGCCAGTGATTGTGAAAAGGTTCGCCCACATCTAGCTTGAAACTTGGCGGAGTTGACGCCATGACCGAACCGTTGCCCTGCATGCGGTAAACGTCTTCTGCAATCTCCAGCGCTTCTTTGGCGCTCAATAGATCAATGGTTTGGGCATAGGGAACAAATAGAACCCCCTCATTTTCAGCCATGTTTGGATCTCCGAATTATCAGTCTAAAATAGCAATCGCCTCGATTTCCAAAATCAAATCCCGCCGTACCATGGAATCAACAACCACACAGGTAGCCGCAGGATATGGCTGATTAAAAAATTTTGGTCGCCATTCAAGTATAGACGGGAACTGAGATAGGTCGGTGAGAAAGATATTAATCTTTACTATATCCGACATGTCGCCGCCTGCCGCTTCAACTGCGCTTTTCAAATAACCAAACACCTCTTCGGCTTGCGTGTTGGGGTCCAAATTACCATTTGTCGCTTGCCGATTGGCTGTTTGACCAGAAATGAAGACAAATTTGCCTTTTTTAGCCACATGGGTGAATTGTCCTGGCTGTGGTAGATCGGGAACTTCAATAACCTCAAAACCCATTGATATATCTCCCTGAAAGATTTTCTAATTGCGGCAAACCTGTGCGAAGGTTACGTATCTGTCAACGCTGCCTGATGCGCGCTAAACTGTTCGCATCCCAACATTGGAGGGGTTCATGGCGGAAGCGGCGAAATTCCATAGAGTTAAAATTCTCGATGCACCGACGCGGGGACTAGCGATGGAGCGCGGCACAGTGTTTCGTTGCGTTGATCCCGAAGTGGGATCATCCAACGTAGATGTTCACATAAACGTAATTAAAGCAGGCGCTAGCCGGGGCGAAATTCACTATCACGCTAAAGCGGAAAATGTGTATATCGTGCTTGATGGCCAGCTAGAAGTTTGTATTGAAGGTGGAAACCGTTATGTATTAGAGGTTGGTGAGGTGGGTTTCATTCCGCCCGGCATTATCCACACTGCCACCAATGCGCGTTCCGACGTGTCCTGTAAAATTGTTGAAGTCTATGCACCAGCGGGTCGGGATTTTCATGAAGTGGATGACTGGCCTGACGGTGTTCAGCCGCCCGAACCGGATCTTAAAACTTAATCCTCCTCCACAAAGTCGAATTGTTCACCAGCAGGGGCATAGATCTCAAAAATTTCGAAAGTCTGCTCACTTTTGTTTGTGAGTGAATGTTTTTTTCCAGCTGGAATGTAGATTACGTCGTCTTCTCGGATAATGTAGGTATTACCTTCCACTACCAGTTCCCCCTCCCCCGATTTTACAATATAGACGTTGTCTGATTGGGTGTGATGGTGATATTTCCCTCCCGGTTCTTTGGGATCCAGCCGATTTAAATGCACGTCCAACTTATCGGCGCCGCAATCGGTATTGATCAATTTGACCTGTTCGCCGCGCCCGCCCTTCATAGGGTTGGTAGGCATATTTGCTAAATGCATGAGTTTAAATTCAGCCATTGTAACCTCCGTCTACCCACCTAGTTATCAGGCGAGTGAAAATAGAGCTGCGACTGCCAAAGCGGTTTCTGACATGAGAAATAGCCCGAGGGCTGTTGTGCCCATACCGATGGCGAAATTTAGCGTCCTGAAGCTCATATTGCCAGCTTTTGCCGCCGCCATCATAGGCATCGCTATCACGACGGAAAGCGCTGCCATTCCGAGCATGGATCCAATTCCGAATAGTAGAATGTAAGAGAGGTTAGCAAGTGTACTGTTATTATCTATGACGGTAATCAAAAGAAGCGCCGCAGATCCTGCTAGACCGTGCATCAATCCAATGGCTAGAGCTCGCCTTGGTAGCGTCGTATCATGTGAATGATTGTGGGCTGAACCACTATGATCGCTCTCGTATTCGTGGCTGTGAAAATGGATATGGTAGGCCTCTTTGGCATGTTTATGGCCGTGTACGTGCATCCGTTCACGTTTCAATCGCCTTAAAACGTCGACGCCCAGATAAACCAGCATTGCACCGACGAGAAATTCTAGGATGCTTACGATCCGCTCAGGAAAGGTTATGCCGAAAACCAAAATGACGCCGCAAACTATGAAGAGCGTAAGTGTGTGGCCGAGACCCCAGGCGAGCCCGGTCCGAACGGTTTGCTTGGTAGAATTGCTCCGTGTCACTAGAGACGCAACTGCGGCCAAATGATCCGCATCAAGTGCGTGCCGCATGCCCAATAAAAATCCGGCAAAAAGTACGTAAAACGCTGTCATATTAAGATTCACCCGGCTGGGTGAAAAGAAGTGATTTGATGATCAAAGGAACCACGCGGGTGTCGGGCATCTCCTCACCGATATCGACAAAGTCAAAATCACGCAGCTGCACATTATCTACCGAAATCACCTCGCCTGGTACATTGAGTTCGCGAACAAGAATATTACCGAGTGTACGTCCTGCATCTCCGTCCATAACCACTACCAGCGGTAAATCTTCGTCGGCGACCGTTTTAGGTAGTCCTTTGCAAATACCTTCAGCAAGAGCATAGAGGCGGGCGTGAAGAGGGTCTCCCCCCCATCGAAATGCTACTGCGACACGATTTTCACCCTCCACCATATCGAGACGTTTCAGCGCCTCTGTGACGGAAGTGGCTATGTCTTCGGATGTAAAATTACCAGTGAGGTCAATGTTTAGGCTCGCAACGGGTACGTTTCGGACTGGCAGTGCTTGGGGTTCCGAAATATAGATAGTGTTGCCGCTTACTTGAACGGTGAATTGTGAAGCACCAACGACGGTAGCGCGGATACCATGACCCGGGTCATAAA
>CAYZMI010000018.1:8839-37542 GCA_964479475.1 uncultured Rhodospirillaceae bacterium
ACCTGTTCCGCTGGCCCTTCGATACGCGACATGTTGTTATCTGCGTCGAAAGCAATCAAACGGCCGCCCACAGCGAATGCAGACGTGGCGAGCAATTTGCCGCCATGACAGAGGCCTAGCTTGATGGTTCCACCACCCATATCGATGTTGAGAATAGTCTGGTGGTCTTGGCGCGATAACGCTACCGCGCCTGATCCGTTGGCCGCCATCAGCGCTTCAAGGTTATGCCCCGCAGACGCACAAACGAATTTACCACTTTCTTCTGCAAATAAATCGGCAATGGCTCTTGCGTTGTTACGCTTAAGTGCCTCTCCCGTCAGAATCACAGCACCTGTGTCGATATCCTCAGGAGTTAGACCCGCTTGCTTGTACGCACCACTAAAAAATTCCCTTAACTCCTCTGCGTCAATGGTGTAGTCCGAACGATAGGGGGTTAGTAGAATTGGTGAACGCCAAAGAACATCGCGCGCAACTACGACAAAGCGACTCGACAGGCCTTCGGACAGGCGTTGTAAATGGACTTTGGAAAACATCAGGTGGGAAGTGGAAGAGCCCACGTCGACACCAACCGTCGCCAATTCCACGTTGTCTTGTGCCCAAATTGCCTCGGCAAGTTCCTTCTCCTCTTCGGGCGACATGTGCAGATGTTCAAATCCTAAATCGTGCACGTCCATATCCTCTTTTTCACCTTTTTTCTTAAATGAACGGCGGGTTTTGGCCCGCCGTTTGGTGTTGCCAATTGACGCATGCAATTAGTCTTCGGGAAACGGCAAATGGCTAAATTTGCTTCTAATTTCTTGCCGCAGCTCGTCGCTGACATCGACAACTGGCGGGAATACTCCTTTGAGATACTGGTCATAAGGGATGCAGGCATCAATCAGAATGCGGTTGTTGAAATTACCTGGTAGATAAAGTGGGTCACGCTTCGATGCCCAAGCCCTTTGGATGGTGTCCACATCGGTGAGTGGATCAAAGCGTGTGCTCATAGCCCATAGCACCTGATCTAAATCGCCAGCATCGATATCATCGTCGACTACGACAGTCCATTTGCCAGCATATGCGCCGCCTTGGCAACTGGATGCGACATGTAAAACGTTGCGGGCGTGACCAGGGTATCGTTGTTTGATCTGAATGGCGGTGAATCTGGTTGCCGGGCCACCTTCGTGGTTCCATACACCCTTGATATCTGGTAGTCCGCACGCTTCGAGTGCTCGCCAAATTTCCGCCGAACCTGCAATGCCCTTGAGAAGACCCGTTTCGTCTACCGGTTTGTGTTGAGGTGCACAGCAAATGATCGGATTGTTTCGGTGTAGAATGGTCTTAATCTCCACATATGGCCGTGGCACCGAGTCATCGGAGTAATATCCCATCCATTCCCCAAATGGGCCTTCCTCTTTCACTTGGCCTGGTCGTGCTACTCCTTCGATGGCAATCTCTGCATCTGCCGGTATAGGAAAGCCTGAGTAGGGCCCCCTGATGCATTCGATGGCTTCACCGCGCAAGCCGCCGGCGAAATCTAGTTCGCATACACCTTCAGGTAATGGACTGGCAGATAACATGTACAGAAGCGGGTCTTCGCCAACCAAAATTACGAACTTGCACTCTTCGCCACGCTCAAAATACTTGTCTCGGTGAATGCGGCCGTGTTTGCCCTCGGTAATTTGGCAGCCAATTGTCTTGGCGTCATAAACTTGGTTGCGATAGGTCCCGAGATTAAACGACCCGTTATCGGGGTCTTGCGAGATAACACAATTGGCCGTCCCAATATAACGCGCGTTATCTTTTTCGTGGTGGCGCGGTACTGGAAATTTGAGGACATCAATTTCATCGCCTTCCAGAATGTTTTCCATCACCGGGCCTGTCTCAACGAATTTGGGTGGGATGAGTTCCATATTCTGCATACGGTTGTAATAACGCTGCACGATATCGACTTTGCGATCGTGTTCCAGCGGCAACCCTAGCGTTAACGCTACACGACGCACTGATGACAGCGATCCATAAAGTGTCCGATATCCTTGGGGGTAATCTGGAACGTTGTCGAAAAGTAGCGCTGGTGCATTACCGCGGCTCTTTTCCGTCATCATTTGCGTGATGCTGCCCATCTCGGCATCCCAACTCGCATTTTCGACACGCAACAATTCTCCCATATCATCGACTTTTTCGATCCAATCACGCAGGCCACGATAGCCCGCCTGATCATTCGCCAGCGAGGTCGTGCGAGCGTCGTCCATAGTTTTCTCCCTTCACTAAAAGAGAATGTGGAAGCAGCACTTCCTAATTAGCGTACTGCCTCAGACATAGATTGTTTGTTCATCTCCGATTTTACACCACCAGTCTATCGGATGCCAGAGGGGGCGTGAATAATCACAACAAATCAAAAGGGAATGGGAGCGCAGGCTTCCATTGACACTGCGGAAAGGCGTTGCTTGAATCCGGCCACAATTCAATCACCACAAAACAAAAGGGGATGGGAGTGCGATGAGACTCAAAGATAAGGTATCTATAGTCACGGGTGCGGGTCGAAATATAGGTGAGGAAACTGCAAAGCTGTTTGTCAAGGAAGGAGCCAAAGTCGCTGTTGTCGATATGGACGAAAGCCGTGGCGGAGCGGTTGCAGAAGCCTTGAATTCGTCGACGTCGGGTTGTGCGACGTATATCAACGCCAATGTAGCTGACGAAGTTTCCGTGAAGGATATGATTTCGGCCACTGTTGAGGCATTCGGCCGGATAGACGTTTTAGTCAATAACGTTGCGATTTCAGATAATTTGAACATACGGGACTGCACGTTAGCAGACTTCCAAAAAACTATTGATGTAACCCTGACCAGCCAATTTCTTACCTGCAAATGGGTAGGCGAACAGATGATCTCTCAGGGTGACGGTGGTGCAATGATCAATATCGGCTCGACTTCTGGTTTCAAGGGTCGCAATTCTGCCGTCGCGTATTGTGCTGCGAAGGGTGGTGTTGCTAACTTAATGCGGGCGATTGCCTACCAATATGCTGAGCACAAAATTCGTGTGAACTCAGTCGTTCCCAACCGAATAGGTTCGCCCGTTGGCAGACAAGAGTTTGATCCAAACCGCTACGTCGAAAATATGATCGGGCGTGCTGGTCTTCCGGAAGAGTTGGCTGCGGCCGTTTTGTTTCTCGCAAGCGACGAAGCATCTTTTGTTTATGGTGAGAGTTTGTTTGTTGATGGTGGTTTCTCTGCGATGATGGGGGCTGCGTAGTCGGGTTCGATGCCGCTAGTTTCTCTGGTCAAACTTTTTTGAACGTTATTTGAAGAGGATATATCAACCATTTGAAGCGCTTCCCGGTGCTATACGGGGAGCGCTTTGGATGTGCCTGGCATGTCTTGCGTTCGCTGGTATGGCAGTTCTAGTTCGTGTCATCGCCAAAGACCTGCCGCCGCTTGAAATCGCTTTTTTCCGTGCGCTAATTGCACTTTTGCTTATGACGCCTTACGCAATCCGTGTAGGTCGGCCAATTTGGCATACCACTAATCAAAAAGTATTTGCTGCACGCGGGGTAACCGGCGCAATTTTTATCATGTGCTTCTTTCCCGGCATTTCGTTGATGGAAATTGCTGATGCACAAGCGTTGACCTTTACCACACCGCTCTTCGGTATGGTGCTCGCAATGTTATTTTTGGGAGAAGCGTTTCGGGTAAACCGAATATTCGTACTAGCCATCGGATTTGCTGGGGCCCTTATCATCATTCGGCCAGGTTTTCAGTCAGTCAATATTGGAGCGTTATTGGTTCTAATCTCCGCCCTCTCCGCGTCAGGCAGTGGCACACTACTAAAATTTGCTACACGTTCAGAGCCACCGGACAAGACTGTCTTTTACCACGGGCTTTATATGACGCCGATTACATTTTTCGGTGCGTTGTACGAATGGGAATGGCCCAGTCTAACCCAGATGGGGCTGCTGATCATAATGGCGGTACTAGCGACATTGAACCAGCGTTGTCTGAGCCGATCCTTCGCCGCAGCAGATGCTACGATAGTCTTCCCCTTTCTATTTATGCGGTTACCGTTCGGTGCATTGATGGGTTACCTGGTGTTTTTGGAATTTCCTGACATATGGGTCTGGATCGGGGGCACCATCATATTTGGTGCTGCCGTTTATCTGGCTCGCGAAGGAGATCGGAAATCTTCCTTATGACCGGAAGTGGGGCAGGTGCGGTGGGTCATACCAAAGAACTAGTACAACCTCATTGAACAACACCTATTCGAAATGGACGCCTGGCGGTTGTGGCTGACCCCCCATCGCTTTTCGCAACATTTCGGAAGGCGGTTCGGCAAACCCCCATCGGTCAGGTCCCTGGACACGCTCGGCCCACTCATCCGGTGTGCCAGTTTTATAAGTGTCGTCTACCTGCTCGACTTCCGCCGTATATTCGACAACCAAGCCGTCAGGTTCAAAAAAATAGGTAAAAACATTGTTACCCGGACCATGGCGACCGACCCCCCAGCCCACATCAAAGCCCTTTCTCTTCATACGTCCGGCCCCACTCATTAGCGCGTCAAACGAGGGTACTTCAAATGCCGTATGATTAAGCGATGGTCCTTCGGCATGAGCAAATGCAACACTGTGATGATCGGTGCTGCAGCGAATAAAATTCATGCGCGCGGTGCGATCGCTTACCTTGAACCCCAGTGCATCGCGATAAAACTCGGTTTGCGATTCCACCTTATCAGAATTAAGGACCACATGACTTAGTTTGAAAGGGCGGTCCGTTTCCATAGTCGCATCGTCATGCTCCTCCACGTCGGAAATGATCGCGTACGATAGGCCATCGGGATCGTCAAATGAAAACCCATACCCGCCGCCCGGCGTCGAAAGTGCTGCGGGCTCCGACGTGATGGATACATTCAATCCTTTGAGTTTGCTGTGTATGCCATCGACCATAACTTTGTCTGGTGCCGCAAAATTCACACTTCGAACTCGCGCCTTTGGCCCTTCGCGCAGGGCGACGATGTGATGCTCGGCTCCAGTAGCTCGTAAGTAGTGTACGCCGTCTTGTTGCGAGACCGGCGTTAGGCCCCAACAGGTCTCGTAAAATCGCGCCGATGTAGCTGCGTCGGTTACGTCAAATTCGATGCTCCGCAATTCGGTAACTCGTGGTTCGGACATCTGACCCTCCTGAAGAATTCTGGTTGTATACTAACCGTTACCCCTGTTTTCGCCAAGGGATTGGCCGCCGGAGTAAAATGCAAATTTGCTATATCGTGGATGTTATTTCCCTTTTTAAATGGGACTGCTTATATAGATGTAATAAATATTAAATTTAAAACAAGCGAGAGGGGGGCTTGGTGATGAAGCTGTGCCGTTTTGATGAAGACCGTTTGGGTGTGGTAGTAGGGGATACAATCCATGATATCACCAATATCCAAACAGAAATCCGTAACGGAGCCCGGTATGATATGCGGGGTGATGCGGTGATCGCAGCTTTGCCCGAATGGCGGGAGCGGATGGAAACCGCGGCAGAATCCGCACCGACGATACGGGTGTCTGATGTAGCGCTTTTGCCCCCAATCGCACGACCATCCAAGACCATGGCGGCACCGGTTAATTACGCAGCGCACGTGGCGGAGATGAAGGCTCAACCACACGTGACGGGAGAAGACAAGGGACCGTCGCGACCGCCCGGTATACAGAATCAAGGGATATTTCTTAAGTCTAATTCTGCAGTTGTTGGGCCTGCGGAGGGGGTAGCCATCCGTTTCCCTGATCGGCGCAACGATCACGAAGTGGAATTCGTAATTGTTATCGGCAAGCAAGGAAGCCGCATCAAAAAGGAAGATGCACTTGATTACATCGCTGGCTACACCCTCGGCCTCGATATGACGGTTCGTGGCGTCGAGGATCGCAGTTTTCGAAAGTCCTGTGATGGATATGCGCCGTTAGGTCCCTGGATGGTGACGGCTGATGAAATTCCAGATCCAAATAATGTGCCTTTCACGGTACATCTAAATGGTAATCTGCAGCAGGACGCTCATACTAAGGACATGATCTTCGATGTGCAGCGGCTTATCGAATTTGCCTCGGAGTTCTATACGATCTATCCGGGAGATGTTTTGTTCACTGGTTCACCACCTGGCGTCAGCGAAGTTCAGCCCGGCGATGTTATGCATTGTGCGTGCGATATTATTGGCGAAATGGATGTGACGGTGCGTGCAGCAGAGTAAATCGTCGATTATTTCTTCATCAATATCTACCATCTTCCAAGTGCCTGAAGAACACTGACTTTGGGTGTTCTAAGGTGTTGTGAGCTGGCACTATTTAGCCGCTGGAGGCGTTCATGAAAGCTGCTATTTATCACGAGTTTGGACCCCCCAATGTACTCAAATACGAAGACGTCTCGGACGTGGAACCTGGGCCCGGAGAGGTCGTTGTCAAAGTCCATTCGGTCACGGTTAATCGCGTTCTCAATTGCGCTGTGCGAGCTGGCGATCAACCGCAACGAAATGTAAAACCTCCCCACGTCGGTGGTGTCGATCCCGCAGGTGTGATTTCCGCGCTAGGGCCAGCGGTAGACGGACCTAGAATAGGGACGCGTGTTGCGGTGCTCTCGCGTGTTCCTTGCTTAAAGTGTCCAGAATGTAGGGCGGATAATTTTAATGCCTGTCACAACAGCTGTATGCTTGGCATTGGTTGTTGGGGTGGTGACGCCGAGTACGTCAAAATTCCTGCTTCAATTGTTGTGCCGATTCCAGACAATCTAGATTTTGCCGAGGCGGCAGCCGTCCTTCGCCATGGCCCCATGGCCTACCATTTGTTGTTTGGTGTCGGCAAACTACAGAAAGGGCAGGTCGTGCTAATTATGGGTGCTGCGGGAGGTTTGGGGTCGACGGGCATCCAAATAGCTAAGGAGGCCGGTGCCACTGTAATCGCCACGGCGGGTTCAGATGAACGTTGCGCCATCGGCCGTGATCTTGGCGCCGATTTTGTCATCAACTACAACACAGAAGACCTAACAAAGGGGGTCAGAGATCGCACTGGCGGCAAAGGGGTGCATCTGGTCTATGAAAACATTTCTAGTCCCGATACCTGGTCGAAAGCATTTAAAAGTATCAGAAAATTTGGAAGGCTGGTGACCGCAGGCGCACATGGTGGCGGCAACGTCGAACTCGATTGTGCATATTTATATCACCAGCAGATCCGGATTATTGGTAGTACCGCCAGCACCGACGAAGATGTCCGTACTACAGTCGATGCAGCTGCGGCGGGTAAACTGCATGCCAAAATTGAAAAAGTGTTTCCGTTGAGCGAGGTTGTGGACGCTCATCGGTTGATTGAAGCGACTGTGCCGACGGGAAAAATCGTTCTTGATCCGACGCTCGGTTAAACGGAAAGTAAAATTTTCGATATGGTGTCCTACGTAGGATTGGCTAAATAGAATATAGGCGGATGCCTACTTTTGTCCATATTGCATAGACTTTGCTCGGGCCTCGAATGCTGCAGGGTCGGCCTCAAGGCCATGTCCAAGTGTCAGACGATTCATCATGTTAAACCGAGCGCAAATCCAAATTGCGTCCGCTAACGCTGCCTCGTCCCACCCTACAGAAAAGACGGCGTCAGCGTCGGCTTGGATCATTTTATGTGGATCGAGCGTCAGCTTTTTTACATAACGCAAAACCGGCTTAAGTCTCTCGTCAACTGGTGCCAAGTCGATGTCGTCCATTAAAGAATCGAAAACAACCTCTTTGACGCCGTGTTGTTTGGCAATAGCGGCGTGTCCACCAAAACAATAGTCACAAGAATTAAGTGCAGACGTATAAGCAGCGATCAGTTCTTTTTCGGCGATTGAAAAAGCAGAATTCCCACGCATCGTGGCATCTGAAAATTCTGAAAACCCGTCCCGAATATGCGGCCGTAGTGTGAATAGGTGACCCACATTAGCATTGTTAGGAAGCGACGAGAAAAATGACATGGCAAGTCCTTGTATAAATTTATTGCATTAAGTTACGTGATGCTAAACGCTACGTCAGCACGTCAATCTATTTGGCCGTCCAAGATTTATTGCATTATCACGGATCAAAATGCTTAGACGAGAGTGTAAATTTATTTTCTACCTGTTTATGGGTATGTTTATAGTCGTGTTGGAAGCTGAAGCTGTCTCCATCATTGATAGCAAGCAGGCAAACGCACAGGTGGTAGTAGGCGAGCTGACCTTGATTGATGTGCGCTCACCTGAGGAATGGCGCGAGACGGGTATTCCAAGGGGCGCGACGGCGCTTACAATTCATAATCGGAATGGTATCGAAGGCTTCGTCGCGGCCGTGACACAATTGATGGACGGAAAGAAGGATAGGCCAATTGCGCTGATTTGCGCGCGAGGATGGCGCTCATTTCGCGCTGCAAACGCTTTGCTGAAAGCGCAGTTTACCAAAATCTGGAATCTCCGTGAAGGCATGCTGGGTAATCCTTTGGATGGACCTGGCTGGATTAGGCGTAATTTGCCAGTAGAACATTGTAACCACTGTTAGGAACAGATTCATGACCGGTAAGCTATCTAATAAAGTTGCCGTAATTACCGGAGCTGCGCGCGGTTTGGGGAGAGCATATGCGAGGGCTTTCGCCGCGGAGGGCGCTAAGGTTTGCGTAAGTGATATTCTCGATCCGGCACAGACAATTGCCGAAATTCAACAAGATGGCGGTTCGGCTATTGGCGTGATCGCCGATGTGACCGAGTTAGAAGCATGCGACCGGATCGTCGCGCAAACAAATGAAGCATTTGGAGGGGTTGATATCTTGGTCAATAACGCAGCGCTATTCGTCGACCTCCCCAGGCGTACGTTTCTAGAAATTGAGTCAGAAGAATGGGACAGTGTTATGGCTGTTAACGTCCGTGGCAGTTTTAATTGCGCCAAGGCCGTGGTCCCAGCAATGAGGTCGCGTGGTGCAGGTTCTATTATTAATATTTCCTCTAGTACTGCACTCAAGGGGATTCCATTTACTCTCCATTATGTGACATCCAAAGGAGCTATCATTGCCATGACCCGCGCGATGGCTCGGGAACTCGGCGGTGATAATATACGCGTAAACGCGCTGGCCCCGGGGCTAACCAAGAGTGAGGCTGTTGTTGAGCAAGACGAAATATTTGCTCCTTACCATGAGGCGTCACTCAAGGGTCGGTCGTTCAAGCGCGATCAACTGCCCGATGATTTAATTGGTGCCGCGTTATTCCTTGCCTCTAACGAGAGCAATTTCATTACCGGCCAGCTAATGGTGATCGATGGCGGCGACGTGGTTTATTAATAGGGGAATTATGCAGTATTGGTGCAACTCATTTTGAGTTTCAGCTACCAACCGAAGTCCGATGACACTTTATCGAGCGCAAAAAATGGAAATGAGGAACGTGAAGATGAATTGAGCTTGCTACGACAAATGAGACTGATTTGTTTATCTCCGATTTATGGGAAACTTAAGCTTTAGCATACGACAAGGCGGTTCATATATAGCGGCTTGCAGGTGAAGAGTGCAAACTCGGGTCACACAGTCGTTTGGGGTTAGGCCCCCCGCAATTAGGACAGGTGCCAGGCGCGATATCGGTGTAATAATGATCAAACATTGGATCACGTTCGCTACCAAAATTTTCGAGTAAGAGTTCGCCGCGATGGACTGGTGCCACGCAGGATTCGCAATACCATTCGAAGGCGTCCACTGCACCTTGCGGTCGCTTACATTCGACAACCAGCCCAATACTGCCAGGCTCAGGGCGTTGCGGAGAATGCGGAAGCCCTGCCGGCATTAGCATTACGTTACCTTCGTTCACCGGCACGTCGCGGATGGTGCCATCTTCAACTATCTTTACGAACATGTTGCCTTTGAGCTGATAAAAGAACTCTTCTGTTGGATTGACGTGGTAGTCGTTACGTACGATTGGCCCAGCTAGAATCATCGCCGTGAAATCGCTGTCGCGCCAGATGGGCTTGTTGAGCATAGGCGGTTTCAACATCTCGCGGTTGTCCTCGATCCATTGCATCAAATTAAAGGACGCTAAGCTGGTCATTGCTGTGTCTCCTAAGTTGCGAACTATACGATAACAGTCTGTAAGGGTTTGCGAAAAGAGAGCTTTAAGGCAGGATAGCGATTACGAATAACACCCAAAGGGAGGGATATATGGTTGCGTATTTCATCGCAGATCAACGTGAAGTGACGGATCCAGAAACTATGCAAACCTATACCGCCGGGGTAGTGGCGACGGTAGAACAATACGGCGGTAAATTCGTGGTGCGAGGTGGTGATCCAGAGGTAATGGAGGGTGACTGGCCCGTTAAACGTGTGATCATTCTCGAGTTTACCGATCGGGCAGCATTAAAGGCTTGGTACGATTCCCCGGAATACGCTGACCTCAAGGACATGCGTATCGCCAGTTCACACGCTAATATCATCGCTGTCGACGGGATGTAGGGAAAAGATAGATGGCCTCTTATTACATTACGCATCGTGTCACCGATGGCGATCCAAAAGTAATGGAACTCTATTCCTCCAAGGTGAACGAAACTTTCGAACGCTATGGAGGCGTCAAGATTGTTCGTGGCGGTGACCCCGAATGCATCGAAGGGGACTGGGATATCGACCGGATGACTATCATCAAATTCCCTGATCGTGCGGCGCTGAAGGCTTGGTATGATTCCTCAGAATATGCCGACCTAAAAGCTATGCGCCATTCAGTTATGCAAGCCAAAGCAATCGCGGTGGATGGAGAAGATTGACCATAACTCGCTTTAAAGCCGTGCCCGGCATTTCTGCTTTTTTAAGGGATGAACTTCGGAGAATACCCATCCTAGGGTAACGAATGTACCAAAGTAACGGGTGCCATCCAGCACGTCGTAGTTATGTCTATCCGTTACCAGGCTACACCATTTGAGCGCCATGCGTGTGGTTAGGAGGTGGCCAAGTATAGAACTGAGGGAAATTTGTCATGAAACTCTATGACTGGGCGGCGGCGCCTAACCCGCGTCGAGTTCGAATATATCTTGCTGAGAAGGGTATCAATGTCCAGATAGTGGATGTCGGAGTACCTAATTCGGGCGATCTAAATCCCGATTTTCTCGCCGCACAGCCCCATCGCCGGGTACCAATGCTGGAACTTGACGATGGAACGCTCATCGGCGAGGCCATGGCTATCTGCAAATATTTCGAGTCGTTGCATCCGGATCCACCCCTGTTTGGTGAAACACCTAAAGAAAAAGCCGTTATTGAAATGTGGGAACGAATTGCCGAGTTCGAAGGGCTGCACGCCGTATCGGAAACTTTTCGAAATTCGCGTCGGGCGTTCACTGACCGGGCTCTTGCTGGGTATGCAATTCCTTTACCGCAGATACCCGAATTAATTCAGCGCGGTGAGGTGCGCACGCAGGTATTCTTTGAGAAAATTCAGGAGCAATTGGCCGACAACGAGTTCATTGCTGGCGATGCATACAGTATCGCCGACATTACGGCACTATGCACAGTCGATTTTGCTATTTTTTGTAAGCTAGCTGTACCCGTTGATCTCACTAATTTGTTGAGATGGTATGAATTAGTTTCTGCGCGATCTAGTGCGCGAGCTTAAATCAGTGGGCATATTGATTTAGTATTCTCGGTGCAAAAGCACACATTAACGCCGAAGGCTCAACCTGCCGCTATTAAGTGGAATGCCCAAGTCCAACAATTCTCCTTCCGTTTAAGTCAAGTTTTACGTATCAAAAATCCCCGGCAACACCGGTGTGATGGTATTAAATACCATGGTGTTGAGTTTGAACGGGATCCACATCAACGTGACAAGAAGGCCGAAAGACATAGACGTTCTAATTGTGTTGACGCAGGTGTCGGGGGTCGATTTTACGCTCTCTTTGGTTTACATCACCGGCGACGCTCAGGAAAAAGGCTACAAATAGGTTTGGTAAGATCATGTCCCTCAACATTCCAGTACCGCGCGATACCTATGACCTAACGATGGGAGATGGTGCGATCATTCGTGTGCGCCATCATGGCAACCCTAACGGCGCTCGCATTATGCTCGCTAATGGAAATGGGTTTGCAGCTGACGGGTATTTTCCATTTTGGGGACCACTCTGCCAACAATTCGACGTTACCCTATTCGACATGCGCAATCACGGACAAAACCCGACAGCGCAATCTGGGCTAGCCGGACACAATTACGCACAAATGGCGCTGGATATGGAACGAATATTTCGTGAAGTAAATGCACGCGATGGAGAAAAAACCAATATTGGTATATTCCATTCCATGTCGGGCCGCGCTGCAATGAAGCATGCAATTGAGATCGGTTTTCACTGGGATGCATTGTTTCTATTCGACCCCCCCAATGTGCCGCCGCCCGGCCATCGTGAGTACGACCGGATGGACGGTTTTGAAATTCGTTTGCACGATTGGGCGATGTCTAGGCAAGATCAATTCGAAAGTCCCTCAGAGCTTGCAGCGCATTACAAGGAGACCAGAGCTCACAGCACATGGGTAGAAGGTGCCCACGATCTCATGGCGCAAGCGGTGCTTAACAAAAACGAAAAAACCGGTAATTACGTTTTGTCGTGTCCGAGAGAGTTTGAAGCATCTATTTATATCCAGGCTATGACACTGCATCTATGGCCTGCCGCTAATGAATTCGGTGGTCCGGTCAAGCTAATTGCCTGCGATCCTGAGTCTAAAGGCGCTCCGGGCCCTGCCTTTGCCAACAAGGCGCTCGCTGAAGACGGAGGATATGTTTATGAATGCATACCAGGGACGGGACATCTGCTACAAATCCAAAAGCCTGAGGAATGTCGCCAAGCTATGTTTTCGTTTCTGGAAGAGAAGGAAATTGAGGTTGGTTAATGAACTAAATGGACACAGATATTATTATAAGGTCGAAGGGAGGGTCGTTAGTAATTTATTATCAATAACGCTGCGTAGGAAAAAAATTCAGGGTTTCTCGGCATGCCTGGGATGACAGTCGTCTTGGGATTGATAGAGTTTAAAATATGATGGAGATAACATAAGTGGCGGAACAGGCAACGCAGGAAATGTTTGTGGGGCAATCGGTCGAACGGGTAGAGGATGCCCGTCTTTTGACCGGACGTGCTAGATTTGCCGATCACTATCCGACACCAACCGGAACATTGCATGCCGCGGTTCTTCGTTCACCCCACGCTCATGCGGATATAATTTCTATTGATACCACAGTGGCCGAGAAAATGCCGGGCGTGCGTGCCGTCTACACCGGTAAGGAAATACAAGAGATTTCCGATCCGTTTTTGTTAATAGTCAAACAACCGCTTAACGAATGGGCGCTAGCCGTTGATCGCGTGCGTTTCGTTGGTGAAGCAGTAGCTGTAGTGTTGGCAAAGGACCGTTACCTTGCCGAAGACGCGCTCGATCAAATTGCCGTTCAATATAATTTACTTAAGCCTGTTATCGATGCCACAGAAGCGGCGCAGGCCGGGGCTATTTTGGTACATGAGGCAGCCGGCACCAACGTAATGTCAGACCGAAACTTCATCTATGGAGATCCGGAAACGGCATTTGCGGAGGCGGATGAAAAGATATCGCTGAAGTTCGAATATCCACGCAATTCACTTACCCCCATTGAGGGGTTTGTAGCGGTGGTCGAGTATCAGGCAGACGAGGATGTGTTCGACGTCTTCTCAAACTTTCAGGGCCCCTATACTGGACATCCAGTGATGGCGAGGTCATTCCGGGTTCCCGAGAGTAATGTACGCTTAAGAACCCCCGCAAATTCGGGTGGCAGTTTTGGCGTAAAACAGGCGGTGTTGCCTTATATTGTGCTGATAGGGCTGTGTTCTAAGTTATGCGGCAAACCGGTCAAATGGGTAGAGGATCGTCTCGAACATCTCACCGCTGCATCAGCGGCACCCAACCGTGTGCTGACTATTGAGGCTGCCGTAAAGTTCGACGGTGAAATGACCGGTATGCGTATCACCCAGCTAGATGATTATGGTGCCTATCTGCGCTCACCGATGCCGGGACCCCTCTACCGTATGCATGGTGCCTTGTCTGGGGCCTATAAGGTAAAAAATCTCGACGTTACCAACCAGTTGGTAATGACGAACAAAACTCCTGGTGGTTTGGTGCGCGGATTTGGCGGGCCACAGATGTATTTCGCTATCGAACGGCTAATGCACAAAATCGCTGTCACTCTTGATCTTGACCCTCTGGAGGTCATCCGCCGGAACCTGCTCGATGCTGATGTTTTTCCCTACCAGACGCCTGCTGGCGCGCTTTACGATTCCGGCGATTATAAAAAAGGCGTCGACATAGCAGTAGAACAGGGTGGACTGGGAAGTTTGTTAAAACGCCGCGATGAAGCTCGTGCAAAGGGCAAGCTGTATGGCATCGGGTATGCAGCGGTGGTGGAGCCAGGCATGTCCAATATGGGCTATCTTAGTACTATTGTGCCAGTTGATGAACGCCGTAAACGCGGTTCACAAGATGGCGCTATCTCCATGGCGACGGTAAATGTTGATCCATTGGGTTCGGTCAGTGTTACGAGTGACACGACACCTCAAGGTCAAGGACACGGGACGGTTTTGTCGCAGATCGTCGCTGATCAACTTGGTCTCCAACCGTCCGAAATACGCGTCAATACTGAACACGATACCCACAAAGACCCTTGGTCCATCGCCGCTGGGACGTATTCTTGTCGGTTTTCGCCCGGTACTGCTGTAGCCGGGCAGATGGCGGCAAAAAAAGTTCGTGATAAGCTCGCCCGCATCGCCGCGCAAAATCTTAATATACCAGCCGATCAGATAGAATTTGGTGGCGGGCAAATTTTTGATCGCGAAAATCCAGACAATTCGGTCAGCTTTCGGCGGGTTGCAGGGGGCACCCACTGGTCACCCGGCCTACTACCTGACGGGATGGATGCTGCGCTACGCGAAACCGCTACCTGGGCCCCCCGGGAACTCACTACGCCCGGTGAGGATGATCGCATCAACACCTCACTCACCTACGGGTTTGTGTTTGATTTTTGCGGCGTCGAGATTGATCCTGATACCGCTGAGATTCGGATCGATAAATATGTGACGTTGCATGATCCCGGCAAGATGATGAATCCCAAAATTGTGGACGGGCAAATCTACGGCTCGTATTCGCAGGCTGTGGGTGCCGCCATATACGAAGAGTTTTGCTACGCCGAGGACGGTAGTTTTCTGTCCGGTACGTTTGCTGACTATCTAGTACCCACGGCTTATGAGGTTCCTGAGCCCGTTTTACTTCACATGGAAACGCCGTCGCCGTTTACCCCCCTTGGCGCCAAGGGCGCGGCGGAAGGTAACTGTATGTCGACGCCAGTCTGTCTCGCTAATGCGGTTTCCGATGCTCTTGGCGTCGATAACTTAATGGTGCCACTGACGCCAACTAAGATAAGCGAATTGCTCCATGGGGTGGAGCCGCCACCACCCGAAAATTCAAACACTTCAGTCACCGGAGCCATTGGCGCAAGTGGCACTGCACTAGCGGGGTCAGGAAACGCATTGATCGACGCATCTCCTGATGAAGTGTGGCGGACCATGCTCGACCCAACGGCGCTTGCTGCTATCATTCCGGGTTGTCATAAGCTTGATCTCATTACGGAGAATTCATACCGAGCAGAAGTGGATCTCGGTGTCGGGCCGGTTCGCGGCCGCTTCACCGCGACGGTCAAACTTTCCGATTTGAATGCTTCAACATCCGCAACGCTATCCGGCGCCCTGGAAGGCCCGTTAGGCACATCGCAAGGGGCTGGTCATGTAACATTATCGGAACAACGAGATGGAACGCAGCTCACTTATGATTATGAAGTTGAGATCAGCGGAAAGGTCGCCGCCATAGGCGGGCGCATGCTGGAAGGGGCCGCCAAAATAGTCGTCGGTCAGTTCTTTCATCGGTTGGCTGCACAAATAGGCGGCGAAGATGTTACCGTAGGGCAGTCCATTTCCTGGTGGGCGCGGCTATTAGCCCTGCTAGGCATAAAATAAACTGCCGTTATGCGGGTGCCGGATCTAAAATTTGTCGACAATGGTGAATATCGTCTTGCCTATCGCGAATTGGGCAAAGGTCCCGCTTTACTCTTTATACACGGTATGGGTGGTGATTCTGCCAACTGGGAAACTGAGTATGAACAATTCTCCGACCGTTACCGGGTAATTGGTTGGGATGCGCCCGGTTACGGCGGTTCTAACCCTTTCGAAAGTGATCTCCCGTCTGTAGGTGATTACATCATGGCCATGGCAGCGCTTCTTGATGCACTCGGCGAGGAGAGGGTACATCTGGTTGGCCATTCATACGGTGGTATCATGGTGGCCGGGTTCCATCGCGCTTTTCCGGATCGAGTTTTGAGCCTCACGCTGGCCCAGCCTGTTATTGGTGGTGGCATTGGCGATGCTAAGGTTCGTGATGCGGCCTTGAAAGTTCGCACTGATGAAATCGAAGAGTTAGGCGCTGAGGGCTACGCTAAAATTCACGCACCGCGTTCGTGTTCGCCTGATGCGTTGCCCGAAGTGGTGGCTAAGGGAATCGCGGTAACATCAAAAATGCATACTAACGGTTATCTCACCCAATTTCGTTCTCTGCGCCATGCCAATATCTTCGAGTGGACCAGTGCACCGAAAATCCCATCACTTATTATTTCTGGTGAGCATGATCGTACCGCCCAAACGGAAGATGTAGAGGCTATCGCCAACAAAATGCCCGGTATTCGTCACGAGACCATCTCAGGCATCGGACATATGATTTATATTGAATATCCTGAGCGCTTTAACGCGCTGTTGGAAAGCGTGCTTGCGGATGTGGACTATTAAAAAGCAAGATTGCTTTATTGTATGGCTGGAATTCGTTACGGGCCGCCAGGGGTTCATTCCCGTTAACTCTAAAATAAGAATAGAGACGGCATTTTAATAAAGCATTCTAGCAATAAAACCGGATATACTTCCGACGATTTGGCTTACTATCTATTGGTTTTCCTTAAAATAGCAAGGAGTACGGTTATGGCATATACGTTGGACCGAATGGTGGACGACTGCCGGTCTGCACTTAGACATGATGCGGGTGCAGTCGGGCGAAATGCGGTGCGTAAATTTGTCGAACTGGCTTGCCTGGACGATGACTTTGTTGCCACCCACCTTGGCCCCGACAACGACGTAGCACGACAAGTCCTCCATGAAGACGACGAACTTGGATTTAGTATCCTGGTTCATGTGGCAGCACCGGAAACAGGTCTTCCCCATGGTCATGGGCCTACGTGGGCAATTTATGGTATTGCCGCCGGAGTTACGGAAATGACTGATTGGCACTGCACTGAACAGCCTGACGGGCGTACGCCGGGTAAAGTGGTGAAAGTGAAATCCTACGAATTACCGAGGGGTACGGCGCATCTTTATAACGAAGGTGATTTGCATTCATCGCGGCGCGAACATGAGGTACGCATGGTTCGTGTCGAAGGAATGAATTTGATGGGTGTGCGGAGACCGCGTTACGAAACGGTAAATTGATATCATTTCCGTTTTTACGTGGGTATGGCATAATCGGACTATGAGTTTAATATTAAATCAAAAAGGTGTTCTCCATGGCTTATACGCTCGAGGAACTTTCCGCTGACTGCCACGCCGCCATGGCCGAAAACTCCGGCCCCGACGGTCGCAACAAAATTCGTGATTACATCAGTAAGGCTTGCGCTGACGATAATTTTGTCGCAACACATTTCGAAAATCCGGGTCAGGAAGAACGTCAAATTCTGTATGAAGATCCAGAATACAAGTTTTGCATTTTGGCACACAGCTATGATGGCGCGAAAAGCAGTAATCCTCATGACCATGGACCAAGCTGGGCGATTTATGGCCAGGCGGTGGGTGAGACAATTATGACCGACTGGGAATGCATCGAGAAACCTAATGGTGATGAACCCGGAAAAGTTCGGAAAACCAAAGATTACTCACTCACACCAGGTGATGCCCATGTCTATAACGAGGGTGTACTGCATTCGCCGCGTCGCGAGGGCGACACCCGTCTAATTCGCGTCGAGGGTCGAAATTTACTCGGCGTTAAACGGGATAAATACGTAGTCGCCGAATAATATTATTTTCTAACTCTACAAAGGGCCGGTTATTGCCGGTCCTTTGTTTATTTGTTACAGCCCTTTCCAATAATTTGTGACGCAAATTTCCTTAGCTTTTTATCTGTAAGAGGGGTCTTGTGCTAAATTTCCAGGCATAACTGGGTTGGTGCAGTTTCCTAAACCCCCGGCGCGGTAGCCGTCACGCCGCCATCGACCACGAGGTGTGTGCCAGTGATATGTTCGGCTTCATCAGACGCTAAAAACAGTGACGCATAGGCGACATCAAATCCTGTTCCCATGCGGCCTGATGGAATTACCTTATCTCTCGCGGCTCGGTATTCTTCCGCCGACGTGTATCCCTTGTAGGTGTATGACGGTTTGCCGTCGATTAGGCGCAAAATAAAAGGCGTGTCGATATAACCGGGTAGTACACAGTTAGCGCGGATCCCTTTGCCCGCCAGTTGGATGGAAATATTCTTCGTAAATTCGATCATCGCTCCCTTGGTTGCAGAATAAACTGCGGTCGGGACATTGAGATGCCTGATGCCTGCGATTGACGCAATATTGACAATCGCGCCGCCACCTTGTTTTTCCATGATGGGCGCCACTGTGCGGCACGTTAGCATTGCAGTGGTTACATTACGTTCGAACGTCGCGTTCCAATCATCCACAGTGATAGTGTCGAGACGACGGCCGGTACCCTGTCCGCCTACATTGTTGTGCAATACATCCACACGTCCATAGGATTTTATACAGGCATCCACGAGCTCTTGAACCGCGTGTTCGTCTGTAACGTCTGCTTCAAATGCCATGGCTTCACCACCCGTCTCTTTGATCAGCTTGACAGTTTCTTCGGCCGCCGCGAGCCGGTAATCTACGCAAAACGTCTTGGCCCCCTCCTTGCCGTAGACAAAGGCCGCGGCCTTACCGTTTCCCCACCCTTCTCCAACCGAGCCCGCACCGGATGCAATCACAACCTTGCCTGCCATACGGTTATGGCCGGGGCTATTTTCATTGGGTACTGGATTACGTTTATCAGCCATTCTGTTCTCCCTAATCAGGTATATTTTCTTATAACCGGGTTTGCCCGATTTAAATGGTTCCGGTCAAGGGGGGAGAATATTCCACGAATAATTGGACCGCTAGCTATTCGTCGTAAACATCGAAGAAGAGGCTACCTTCCCATCAGAGTAGGGAGGATTGTCACGATGTTAGGGAAGACCATCAATAGGGCAATCAACACTAACTGGATCCCCACAATCGGGATGGCCGCCCGGTAGATTTGACTGATGTTTAATTGCGATTGGACGCCTTTCATCACGAAGAGCAAGACCCCAAAAGGTGGCGTGATACCGGCGAGTTCCAATTGAACGAGGATAAGTATGCAAAACCAAATGGGGTCCAGGCCCATAGCCAATACCAGGGGCATGAAGACCGGAATGGAAATCATCATGATTGAGATAGTGTCGATAAAGCAACCGAGGATGAGAACCATCAATTGCATGATTATTACCATAACGATTGGAGAGAGATTGAGTTCCGCCACCCAGTCTACTAAGGAAGATGTTGCTCCCGTCGCGGCCAATATCTGACTAAATCCAGAGGAGCCCACAATTACCAATAACATCATTGAAGTTGTTTTAGTCGTTGAAATTAGGGCGGTCTCTAATGCTTGCCAAGTTAGGCGACGATAACAGGCCGCGATGATCAAAGTAGCGACTACACCCATCCCGGCCGCCTCCGATGGAGTAGCAATTCCCATAAAAATAAATCCGGTGACAACGATTATGAGACTGAATAGCGGTGAAATCGTTAATAGGCTGCGAAACTTTTTCGCCAGTGGCATTGGCGGCGCCACATAGGGTGGTGCCAGGTGCGGCTGAAATTTTGCTCTCAAAGTAAAATAAGCAAAATAAAAAGCAGCGAGTACGATACCCGGTAATAATCCCGCTAAAAGTAGTTTGGCAATTGAGACTTTTGCTAAGGCACCTAACAGGACACCCAGCGCACTCGGTGGGATTAGGACGGCCAGTCCGCCACCAGCGAGGATGGAGCCGACTGATAATTCGGGCTTGTAATCACGCTTGTTCATTTCGGGCACTAATGTTGAGCCTAACATCGCAACGGATGCCATGCTCGCGCCACTCAGTGCACCAAAAAGTGTGCCGCCGCCAACGGCGGAGACTGCGAGCCGACCAGGTAATCGTCCTATCCAATTATCGGCCGCGTTGACAGTCATACTGGCAAGTCCCGTACGCATTAAAAGCTCGCCCATTAAAATGAACAACGGTATGGGAATTAATACAAACTTACCGACTGAGGAAAAGGCGCTGGTGGCCAAGAGGGACAGAGCGACTTCACCCCCCATGAAGAAATAGAGCCCAAGAATATTGAGCGTTAGAAACCCGATGGCGACCGGCATACCACTGGCTAGTGCTACCATCATTAGGCAGAAGAAAATTAGTAGGAGGACGGACCAATCAAATTCCATGCCCGGGTCCTGTTAATTCCTATCTGATGTGTCAAAGCCATCAGCTTGGAGGTTGCGGGCGCGCAATTCTCTTTCTGGGTCGGAGTTACTGATGTAGAGCAACAATCGATGGATAAATGCGAGGCTGAGAAAAGCACTTCCTAGAGGTACAATAATGTAGGGATAAATTCTGGGAATGTTCCAGATCCGTCCCACTCTGACATCATTCTGCGCATACTCGATAGCGGCAATTCCGGTTCGCCAAGCAAGCACAGCACAGGCAATCAAGCCGACAAGGGAAACTAAGATCCCGATCAAGCGCTGCCACCGTGGGTTGAGGGCATCAACTAAGATTTCGACCCGGACATGCCCATCTCGTAACAAGATCCATGGCGCAGCAAGAAATGTCATCCACACTAATGAATATTCCGACAAATCAAATGCCCAAGGCGAAGCCCAATTGAATAGGCCCCGTGTTATTACGTCGTAGGTAATCCAAAAGCACATGGACAGGATTAAGAATGCGGCAATATAGGCGCACCACTTTGCTGGCCTTTCGATGAGCCTACTCATCCACATGATGACGTTACTCACGGCGAACCGAACCTGGGCCCGCCGTGAGTAATTTCAGGCTTTGCCATGACCTCTACAGGGACGCGAATTTTTTCTTCAACATTGCGCCATTTTTAGGCGATTGTTTAAGTATTTTAGCCCATAGTTTCTCTTCGGTCAGATTTACAAATTTCTTAGCATCGCTTGGCGGAAGCTTGATAATTTCCACGCCATGTTTGCCCATTTGCGCGTGTTCGGTATCCCGCTGTTTTTTGGCCCAATCAGCGCCAATTTTATCCGCGGAACGCGATGCTTTCATAAGGACACCTTGTAACTCCTTGGGAAGTCGTTTGAAGGCGTTTGGATTAAGCAGGTGAGTAGTTCGAAGAGTATAAAAGGTCGGAGAAACAATATATTTGGCATGCTCATAAAATTTAAAGTCCAAAAGTCCGATATCTGGCCAGCCCAGACCGTCGACAACGCCTCGTTCCATCGACGTATATGCTTCGGATGGCGACGTTTTTACCGGAACTGCTCCCAATGCTTCTAGAATTGGGTCATACAGGGGAATGGATCGGATCTTCCTACCCTTAAAGGTGGATAAATCTGTTGGCTTGAAACGGACCTGAAACACATAGCCTACGCCACTTAAGGGAGTACCCAAGAGCATGACGCCTCGTTTTTTCATCAAAACATCAGCATAAGCATCAAGTACACCCGTCTCGCGCAGGCGATCTATCGAAGCGTCTCCGCTTGCTAGTGAAATTGATGAAGGCATAGCGCCGGCAAAATATGCATTTGCCGAATGGCTGATGTCAAAGATGCCTTTAGCCACAGCTTCAGGCGCGTCAAACCCGCCGACAACTTCGGATCCTCCAACATACTGGATCTTCAATTCGCCCCCTGACATCCTATCCACTTCCTGAGCAAGGAAAAAATATGGTTTGCCCCATACTGTGTTTTTATTGATCATCGCGATGTATTTGAGTTTACGTTTGGGCGCTCCGATCGCAGGAAATCCGGCAATTGCAGCGCCAGTTCCTATTGCTGCTGCCGTCGTCGTCTTCACAAATTTACGTCTTGAAATCGGCCGTGTTTTTTTCTCAGGCATGTTATCCTCCCTAGTATTGTTACTGTTACTTGCTTGGCATAATTAGTAGATGTGCGATTGCACCAAGTGACCTCCTCATAATTATGCCGATTGGCCTTTGTGTTTGGGAATTTATACACGGGCCGGGCAAGACTTCGCCCCAAACGTTAAAAGTACATTGGGTGCCTCATTCTAACCTTTATCGATAAATCCAATCAACCAAATGCCATACTCATTTGCTGGAATTTTACTCTGGGTCCGAAGTAGATTTAATCTTCAGCTCACAACTTCGCTGAATTACAAAATCAAATTATCCGTTGCGTAGTCGGTTCAGCCCGCGAGTGCTCTGTGGTAGGAAGCCGGGAATTCTAATCAGGCATCCACATATGTACCCAAACATTTCTTCATGTGGTCGAACGTGATCGGATCGAGGTCGTAGCGGGGTAACGGATCCTGATCCCAATTCCCATAGCGATCTTCTCCGCGCATAAGAAGCGCACTACGCCGGACGCTCTTGGATCGGACATGGGTAGGGATATAAAAAAGAGATAAACCCACCCGGCGCCGATCCGATAAATTTGGTCGCGAACTATGGGCGGTACGCTCATGATGGAGGGAAAACTCTCCAGGCGAGAGCTCGGCGTCAACACCTAGACCATCATCAATTCCTGGTATGCGCTGCCCAAATACGAGCAAATTGTCATCACCTTTGCGCTCTATATGGTCCATGTCGTCACCAAGATGCGATTTGGGCAAAAGACGCAAACACCCGTTATCGGGCCTACTATCTGTAATTGCGACCCATGCGGTAATTTCCTCCACTGGATCGAGTTCGAAATAAGCTGAATCCTGATGCCACGCAACAAAACGTGGGTCATGTGCATCCTTGGTCCAAATGGAACCCGCGAACAGGAGAATGTCGGGCCCTATCAAATCTTCTACTGCATCCAGTATTGCTTCGCTTTGGGCAATTTTGAGTGCCCAATTAAAAACTAGGTGAAATTTAAATCGAACATGATTTTGTGCCTCGTGTCCGAGCTTGGCTTCATAGGCTTCGAGTTGGCTTAGACAATCGGATGCTTCATCTTCACTGATAGCCCGTTGTGGAAACAGGTATCCCTCCGATCGAAAATGTTCTAATTCCTGTTGTGTCAGTGTCTTTGTCATTCTGTCTTCCAGGCCGATAGAATTTTGCTTTTGATACTAAACCGTGTTGAACTTTGATCCAACGCATGGATTGAAGTTTCATCTGGGCCTTCCTGTAGAGGGGTAAGCCTACACCTAATCTAGAGTTGCTGTTCCCCTCTATTCTTTTGCGGGTACCACCTCTTTAACCGCGCCACGCCAACCGCTGGTTGTAATGTCAAAGGTGCCTCCCATTGGCGAGCGATATTTAATCTCATAAAAACTATTCGGGTCGCCGGTTTTGTTGCCCATTATATGGGTTGCACCGGCGTCCTCCACCTTCTTACAGGCTTCCTCGGCGTTGTCGACCCAGATGCCAAAATGGTCTATGCCAAAAAATGGTTCATCGCCCTCATACCCCAAGGGGCGACCCTCGCGATTTAATAGCGCGATATTCATTGTGCCGTCTGATAAATAGGCGGTCCCTGTGCCTGATTCTCCAACAAATTCCATGTCAAAGGCTTTTTGGAAGAATTTCTTGGCCTCTTCCACATCTGCGACTGACAGTGCAATGTGACGCAATTTGCTCATTGAATTCTCCTATCTGTTGCCGTTTACAACGGTTATTTGTGACCATAATGCGCTGGTTTGCGAATTGTTCAATGATTTTCCGTATTGCGGTAAGCCTCGCTGCCAGCCAGACTGTAATGCGCAACTGCATGAGGAGGGAATATGCCCGTCATCCAATTGAACGATGTGCCATTGGAAGATTTTCACGATGGCGCGACCTATCAGACTATTGTTGGTGACGATGAGGGCTCCGTTCCCGTACGTCTTGGGCTCCAAGTTTCACCACCAGGTTTCGATACGGGGTCGCATCATCATCCCTACTTAGAAATTGTCACTGTAATAGAGGGCGCAGGAGAGGCTTGGATTGAGGGGGAGGGTGATGTTGTTGCAGTGGGACCCGGCGCGACGATGGTCTTTGAACCGGGAGTGCGTCATTCCTTCAAAGTTACTGGTGATACATCCATGAAGACCTACGGCATACACGCGTCTCCCAAACGTATTGTCACCCGCGACGACTAAATTCCCAATTTGTAATTACATATATAATCGAAATGGCGGCGATTGCCTCCGCCCTATATGAACAGTTAGGCTAAGGCGTCGGAGCATGTAAGATTTCTGTCTCTAAAATTTCTCGGCGGAGTATTAAAATGGTGATAAGTAGTGAAAATTTTGCATTAGATAACTCGGTCGAGGCGTCAATAAATTTTGTTGTAGATACTGGCGTTCATGTGGTCAATATCCCCTCCACACCAGACGGCGAGAAATCATCTCATATCGGTGAATATGAGGAAAAAACCGTTTCCATAACTGATGCGAGAGCAGCTAAACATCGGCTGACCTTAGAACAGGCGGGATTTGAACTGGTAGATTTTGAGACCGAGGTGACTAACTTTTACGATACCGAGCAAATTACAGGCACCTACAACGCAGAGATCCAAGCATTGATCAAACGGGAAACTGGCGCCGCAGACGTCGTGGTGTTTGACCATACACTGCGCGCGGGTGATGACGCGATCCGTGCTGAAAAGCAAGTACGAGAACCAGTGCAGCGAGCGCATAACGATTACACGCATCGATCCGGCCCAATTCGCGTTCAAGACTGGTTTGGTAAAAAACAAGCCGAACCGTATCTCGAGCGACGTTTCGCTATTATTAATATTTGGCGATCGATATTCGGGGCCGTGGAATCCATGCCGCTTGCGATTTGTGATGCAAGAACTGTCACCAAGGACGACTTGGTGCCGGCGGAACGCCGCGCAAAGGAGCGTATTGGTGAGACCTATCGTCTTTCGTATAACGCAAACCAAAGATGGTTTTATTTTCCATTCATGCAGATGGATGAAGCTATGTTAATCAAATCTTACGAGTCGGAAGAAGAAGGCCGTGCAAGGTTTACGCCCCACACAGCATTTGTCGACCCAACCACACCTCCAGGTGCTACACATCGCCAGAGTATTGAGACCCGGGTATTCGCGTTCTTCTAAACTCTAAGCGTCGGCTTGAACGGTGTTTAGCCAATAAAAACAAGTCCCTCGTATTAATCTTTGTGGCGCAAAAAGAGACGCCGTGCCGAACACATATTTGACCGGTGAGACCACCTGTTCATGCGGTCCAAATGCGCGGATATTGATTGCTGTCCAGGGCCCCTCCTTCGACCAGGTTCGGCTGATCAGGGACACTCGGGATATAGGGGCGGGGGTTCCAAGTAATATCATTGCCAGCGAAGCGCAAAGAAAGGGCTCGGCGGCGGATGTCTGCAGACAGGTTCGGTGTTGCCGCATGTAAAATGGCGCCGTGAAACGCGATGCAGTCACCCGGTTCCATCTCAAATAGTTCTATATCGTAATTTTCCGGCTTGGCGTCGATGTCAGGTGCCGGGCCGTCCAGTTTTTCAGCCTGTTCCACCAGGTCGCCATCACCGATGCGGATCGGGTGAAACAATTTACCCCACAAATGTGAACCCTTAACGAATTTCATCGCACCATTTTGTTCCGTTACCGGATCTAGCGGTACCCAGATTGAGCAAAAGTCATGTCCTGCCACTTCGTAATAGGGTAGGTCGTGATGCCAGTAGGTAGGATTTTGGGTCCCTGGTTCTTTGACCAGCAAGTGCTCGTCGATCAGGTTTATTTTTTCCGCTTTCATCAAGGTCGCAGCGATTGTAGGGGCTGGTGAGTTATAAAGAAATGTTCGAAAGGTATGGAGCCGGCGGTGCATATGATGATCGGTGAAAAAACGACCCTTTCCATTTTCAGCGTAATCTTTAGAAACATCGCTGGGATTTGCCAAAGACTGCTCAACACCTTCACGTAAATTATTGAGCCAGTAGTCGGAAAATGCGCCACGAATTGCAATGACGCCATCCCTTTGCCACGCTGCGATCTGGTCGTTGCTGACGGTATATTTATCATTCATCGAATTTCACGCTGGTTTGCTGGGGAATGTCCTTATTCCTGTCCATTACAACTCACAATCGGCATCAATGTCACAGTGAATTGTTTTTGCCTTTGCTCGGCTTAAATTCAAATTTACTTAGCTGCGCAAATTGGAAGCTTCTCAACCGGCTCCTGCCATGCATTCTTATGGCTAAACCACCATTCACAGGCTTGGACCTTGGCCGATTTGATTTGGCTCGCTGAAAGACGACTTCTTACTTTCTGAATTCTTCCTTGGGTAACATCGCGTTGATCGTCGTTTTGTGTCAAATGCGACACTAAATAGTAAAACTTGTATGCAACAACAGTGCTCTTAGCGACCCCCCATCCCGCGTCATACATTTCCGCCAAGTGAAACATTGCTGTCATGTGCCCTCGGTCGGCTGCGGCACGAAACCATTTCGCCGCAACTCGGTAATTTTTTTCTACTCCTTGGCCTGTTAAATAAAGAAAGGCAAGATCGTTTTGCGCCCGCCGATCGCCCTTTTGGGCTAGACGCCGAAACATGTCCGCTCCAAGTAAGATCTCTCCGCTTTCGTATGCCTGAATAGCTGTGTCGTAATTCCAATATTCTTTGGTATGGGCGGGGCCACCCATTATCAACAAAAGTAAAATGGAACCAAACAAACGCATGCAGTCTCCTGCTGTTCGATGATCTATTTGCCCAGAATGTTTATGTCCAATTGGTCCCGCAATCAAATATTTGTTACTTGATTTCGTCGTTTAAAATATAAACCGAAGGGCAATTTAATAGCTCCCCAAGTGAGCCAACCCATAACAATACCGAGGCCAGCGAACAATATACTGGGCGGATCTAGAGGTACGGCTGGTATAAAGTTTTGCGCAGTTGCGGCGGCGATATCGATATCCATGTGAAAGAAAAATGAGGCTGGTTTGGTATAAATCGCAGCTTCTGAAATAGCGGTGCGGGCAGCCTCTAATTCATTGAGACGTTCTTGTACATTTGCCACGAGCCGGTCGTGCAATGCTGTTTCCCCCAGATTTTGTTTTACGCTCCCATTTTTAATGGTGTTAAGGCTTAAACGAGCTTCGTCAATGTGTCCTCCCAACCGTTGCAAATAGGCATAAATAAATGCCTGTAGCTGGAGAGCCGCCAGTCCAAATATTGTAGCGGTAGCCGTCCCGATAAGAGAATCCAGTTTGCGCCAAGTCCAACGCATCGAAAAAACCATTGGGTGCCCCTATGTACAGGAGTAGAGGAAAATTAATTGTTACCCAAATTGTAGCCTGAATCAGTCGTCGAATAGTGCCAAATCGATGACATCTCCCATATGCAAATATCCTTCGTCGCCCGGGTGTAAATGATCACCGCAATCGTACTTTGGTAACATCTGGGTTGGGTGATTGGGATCGCGCAGAGCTTTTTCAAAATCAATTACCGCATCATAATCGCTGGTATCCCGGATCCAGGTGTTAACCGCCTGACGGGTGGCTTCGCCTTCTTCTGTGTAAAGGCCCTTAAGGCCCGGCGGCGGATTATAGTTTTCGTCCTCAAACGTTAACATCGTGCCTGCTATCATTTTGATACGTGCAGCCCTACCGCGTGCGGCGAGTTGTGCCATACCATCGATCATTTCTTGTGCGGTTACTTCTTCTCCCGGCTTCTTATACCGGTTACGGATATCGTTGATACCGAGAAATACGATGGCGTGAGTAACACCTGGCTGTGCAATAACGTCTCGGTCGAAACGTCGCAAACAACTGTCACCCCGGACATCATGTAAAATTCGGTTACCACCTATTCCTTGGTTCATGACACCAAGTAGTCGCCCGCCTTCGGCCTCATGTCGCATTTGCAGGCGACGGGCGAGTTGATCTGGCCACCGATAGTTCGCGTCAACAGTCGATAAATTGCAGTCGGTCAGTGAATCACCGAGTGCGACGATGCCTCCGGTGTCGGCTGGAGCAAGCACGTCGATACCGTTGACAATTAGAAATGATTCCACCGTTTCGGATACTGGAAATTCAGTCTCGGCAACAAAATTGCCAGCTGGTGAAAGATAATTGGTCTGCCGTCCCGTCCCGTGACCAGTGATTTGAAACGTCTCCAATAATGACTCCGGCAAATATACGCTAATTGCGAGGTCGGAGTTTGGTGCCACATTTAGGTGGATCGGGTCGCTGATAGCTATAGCGCCGATGGCGATTGTCGTCGATTCTGACCCATTGAAGGTCAGCGTACGGTCCGTCGACGGCATGATCTTCGATTCCGTGTCGCGTATAGCTAAATGTGCGCCACCGATACGCAACTTATTTTGACCATAGGCGTTCGAAAGTCGCACGCGCAGCAATCCGCCCCCGATGCTGATATGTGCGATCATACGAAGGGTTTGATCATCCAGCTTGAGGTCTTCGACCGGTGCCGGTGTCGATGCCCAGGTGCCGACCCATAT
>CAYZMI010000019.1:0-2960 GCA_964479475.1 uncultured Rhodospirillaceae bacterium
GGGTCGGCAGTTGCGGACTGGTTCGCTTATGGCAGTGCCAAACAGACCTGTCCCGGCGCCCGTGAGACATTCGGTAAGGGTGATGTACGTGGCGTAATCGCCGTGGATGCAGCGACGAATGCTAAAGAAGGCGGATCACTTATACCTACTCTCGCATTTGGTATTCCCGGATCGAGCACTCTAGCGTTGATATTTGGTGGTCTTATCATTGTAGGCATTACACCTGGCCGTGATATGTTAACCAAAGACTTGCATCTCACCTTCTCGATGATTTGGTTGTTGATCATTGGGACGGTTATAACCTCAATATTGTGCTTGATATTCACACGTCAGCTGGCGATGGCCACAAAACTGCGCCCGTCACTTATGATCCCATGCATCCTCGCCATGGCAGTGATCGGCAGTTTTGCAGCCAAGAGCCGCTTTGAAGACGTGTTGATCATGCTCGGGTTTGGAACAGTGGGTTACTTCATGCGCTCAGCCGGTTGGCCTCGCCCACCGTTGCTCCTAGGTCTCGTCCTGGGTCCCATTGCCGAACGCTATATGTGGACGTCGGTGCAACTCTACGGTGCAGAATTTCTCCTGCGACCAGGCGTGATCATCATTCTTTTAATTCTAATTGCCAGCGTGATTTACCCGATGTTCCAAGATCAATCATCGAAAATGCACGCGCAAGAGACGGAGGCCTAACATGGGGCTTCAATTTCAACCCCGTACATTTCTCACACTTTTTTTCATCCTCCTGTTCTCTTACGTCGTATACGAAGCTTGGGATATGCCAATACAAGCAAGATTGTACCCGTGGACGATCGGCATCATTGCACTGGCGCTTCTCGCATTTCAGTTTGTACGCGAATTAATTCCGTCCAAGAAAGCTAGTTCCCGTGAGACCGGTGTAGATATCGACTTCACAGATGAGGAAGCGTCTAGGGCGGGTAAAATCAAGGCACTAGAATTGTTTGGCTGGCTATACGGCTTCGCCATACTGCTCTGGCTGTTGGGATTTTTCATATCAGTACCTTTGATGGTCTTAGGCTACATGATCCGGCACAAAGAAAGTATGGTACTAACAATTTCACTCCCGCTCGGCTGTGGTTTCGTCACATGGCTAGTGTTCGGTAATTTTCTGCACCTGCCATTCCCACCAGGAGTTATTCTGGAGGCTTTGGGCCTAGTATAATTTTGTCCGGAATTCGCTCAACGCCCGCCACCCGGCGGGCGTTTTTCATGCAAAAACCCGAATCTACCCAGCTGCTTCTGCGTATAAATAGTAAGCGCTTCTTCGTTACTCAACATGAATGAGCGAGCATCCCAAATTTCCGGAAATACCCTTCTGGGTAATGTACCACGTAAATATTGCAAGCCCGATCCCGCAGAGCCTAATGTGGAAATTCGACCACCACCGAGAACGCGCGCGACCATTGCGACGTGCCGATCCCGCCAATTTGAAAAAGCCTGCTCTAATTCCAATAACGCCTCCACGAAAGAAGCCGGCCAAGCCAGTAAAGGCTCATCTGAAAACTGCAATAAAAAAACGATGGCACGGCGTGGCGGATCACGAAAAAAAAACCGAATACGTTGGAGAGCTTGCCTATCAATTTTTGCGATCTCCGCTTTGGACATGCCCTGCAAATCAGCGAGACGTCCGGTATCTTTGGAATGTGCGGCCATGTATGCAGTTATAAATTTTTCGGCGAACAGATCGCTATGCCGTGCATGTGGTCGCCCACCACGGGGGGGTGGAAATGTCGTCCGTGCAAGCCAACTCATAGCATGTTGACGAAGACTTCCATTGGATGCCAGATCCAATTGCCGCTCACACAAGGTAGCCTCCGCAGCGGGCATTCCCTTAAAATTTTTCGGCTTGAACCGCTTTTTACGTTTGTCCCACATTTCAGCCCATTGGGACTGATAGTCCGATAACGATTCAAATTCATTCTGAAATTGCGAATTTGACTTTGCATGCTTCCTATCAGTTGCAGACGTAATCCGGTTTTCCAGATTAATTTTACGTGTCAAGTACGTAAGAATATCTCCGTCATTGAGGCCCATCAGCCATTCGACTTCGCGAAAACGTGCCGATTGCGTGCCGCTTGCACCAAAAATATGTTTGCGAAATTTATAAAAGCTGGTGGTATCAAGGGTCTCTAGAACTGGTAAATGTTCCCGCACCAAATCAAATATCGCGGCCGCGCGCCGAACATGCTTCACTACATCTGGCACATCCGATTCCTTTACAAAATACGGCCCGGGCTGCGCTAACAGTCGTCGCGCATGCTCCAACTCGTCTAATATTTGTGCAAACCAAATCTCGAATGCCTGATGCGTTCGAATGAAGAACGCTTCATTGGGATCGTTGCGCAGAGGGTCCGAATGCATTTCCCGCGGACGCACATCTGGCAGCTCATGCGGGAGAATATAGTTCTCGTAGTTCATGGGTGACTTGACATCACCAGTCATATTTAAACCTTCTAAATAATTTTCTACTGGGGATGAGCGATCATAAGTCAATCGCTGTTTCTCAAAACCCTTTTTTCAATAAGCATTTCTGCAACTTTAAAATCAATTTCATTAATGGATGTGGCAGTTCTCGCAAGTTCTTCCAGAATTTTTTCCTGAATCTGGCCCCGCTCATAAGCCCTTAAATAAGGCATGGAATGAAACATAACCATCGAATATTGAGGAATGAAATCATCTGGATAAAGTGCCTCCAGCCTGCACGAAAGTTCTTTTTTTAAGTGAAATTTTGGATCGCGCACCGTATCCCGCATTTCTACGTAGTTATCCAGCGCCATATCTGCAATTGCATTAGCATTAGGTTTTTGCAATTGCTCGAAAGCGGGAAATATAGCCGACCAATCGCCACCCAAATTGTGGATACACCGGTCCATAACCACGCAATCCTCGAAGCCTGCATTCATTCCCTGGCCATGAAACGGTACAATAGCGTGAGCCGCATC
>CAYZMI010000019.1:3060-8542 GCA_964479475.1 uncultured Rhodospirillaceae bacterium
ATAAGCATATAACCACCGCGAGGCCAGATATGGAGCGCCTCCTTTTCCATCAAGAAAGTACCATCACGTCCTGCCGGAATTGTGAGTTCTTTATAGCTGTGGCCCAATATTTCCTCACTGACGCCGTTGGAGGGCCCAGAAATTTCGGTTCTCACTTTGGAACCGCCGCCATCTGCCCCAATAACCACCTCGAAACTAATCTCCCGCAAATTTCCTTCCGCTCCGTCTATTATGCTGAGCGTCTTCTTATCAAAGTCTACACCAGCACATTCTTGTTGAAATACAATGTTGACGCCGTTGGCTTCCGCCGCATTCATCAAAATCTTATTCAGTTCGCCCCGGGCAACAGAATATATCACTTCAGATGGCCTGCTTCCGTATAGTTGAAGCTTCTGTCCGCCATCCAACTGATGAATCATTCGGCCACGCATGGGTATTAGATGGGGATGGACATCATCCATTAGCCCCACTTGTTCAAGAGCAGTAATACCCCTGTTCGCAAGAGCCAGGTTAATGGACCGTCCGGATTGAAGTTCGGTCAAGCGTATGTCCGGCCGGCGTTCAAAAATTGAGACTTTATAGCCGCGTCGTGCAAAAAATATGCTCATCAGAGATCCAACCGGACCAGCGCCAATAATCGCAATAGCGGTAGATGCAGTCACGGATTGTTACCGTCTAATAGAAATTTCAATTTTTTGACAAAACGGAAGCAGTCTTCAAATGAATTGTAGAGCGGAACCGGCGCTATCCGAATTACGTCTGGCGCTCGCCAGTCACACACGACGCCGACCTCATCCAATTTATCAAATAGTGGCTGATCACCGGGGACGATCAGCGATAATTGGCATCCACGCCTGTGGGGTTCTTCCGGCGTCACAACAGTAATTTCGTGACCTAAGTGATACTTCAATAACCATTGAAGATATGTGGTCAAAGTTTCCGATTTTTTCTTCAGTGGAAGCATAAAGCCAGCATCACGAAATATCTCGAGGGATGCGCGTATTGCAGCAAGTGAGAGAATTGGTGGGTTAGATATTTGCCAACCTTCGACGCCTTCGGTCGGTCGGAATGGACCAGTCATCTCAAATCGGTCTGATTTTTCTTGTCCCCACCACCCAGTGAATCTTGGGACATCTATCGCAACCGAATGACGCGCGTGGACAAAACAGCCGCCTACAGAACCTGGACCTGAATTTAGGTATTTATATGTACACCACACCGCGAAATCCGCACCCCAATCATGCAATTCCAACGGAATGTTGCCTGCGGCATGGGCCAAGTCATAACCAACCAAACATTTCTTCTGATGGCCTAATCGCGTGATTTCCGCCATGTCAAAAACTTGGCCCGTGTAATACTGAACACCGGGCAATAAAATTAGTGCAATTTCATGACCCTCCCTTTCGATAATTTCACAAATATCTTCATCCCGTATAACTTGTTCTCCAAAACGTGGGCGCACTAGACAAAGGGCACTATCTGGATCGAAGCCGTGAAAGGCAATTTGGGAGCGGATCGCAAATCGATCAGATGGGAAAGCCTGATCTTCTATCAAAATTTTATAACGGTCGGTCGTCGGACGATAAAAGCTCACCAGCATCAAATGAAGATTGACTGTCAGCGAATTCATCACGACGACTTCCTTCTGTTCGCCTCCAACGATTTCTGACATATCAGGCGTCAAAAACTCGTGATAAGGCATCCAGGGAAATTCCTCTTCAAAATGCCCTTTCACGCCCAGACGTTGCCATTTTTCCAGTTCCGCACCGACAAAAGCTGACACGTTTTTAGGTTGGAGGCCCAAGGAATTACCACACAGATAAATGGCATCCTTCCCATCGTTAGTCCGCGGAATATGGAACTTTTCACGAATTAGACTGAGCGCGTCTTGTTGATCCATTCGACGGGCGAACGAAACTCCTGTTTCAAATTTGTAAGAGGGCCTCAAAATTTACTCCGCTACAGATAAATACCTAATTATTCGGTATCGCTTAGCATCTTCCGCAATTTTATGCGGATGCAATGTGGTTTAGTAGAAAGCACTATAAATAGGGGGCGAATTAGGGAATATCGGTATTTATAATAATGGAACCCCTGCATCAGGTTCTACACTGAATCCAGTCAAATCTTTAAGCTAAATTTTCAAACCCGAGATTTTGAAGGGACCCTATCGGTGATGGAAAGTACTCCGATTTGTCGCAAGCGGTCCCCTTGTTTATAAACAAAGGAGACTAGAATATGACAAACATTAGTAGGTGGTTTTTTCAATGGAAGACGATCCCCACAAGGAAATTGATTTGAGTACCAAGTTTCTGGTTGACCCATATTTAAATTGGGCCAATGGAGAAGGCATACCGGTACACCTAGATTTCGGCCACAATCTTCTGGAACTTGAAACCGGGCCTTGGGCCCGCTACGACGCCCGTGGTTGCTTCGCACATACCCACGGACGCGGCGATTTTATGGCTAATTATGTCATTGAGGTCCCAGCGGGCGGCAAAACTCGCCCTGTAAAACATATTTATGAAGCTTTCTTTTACACATTGTCTGGGTATGGATCGACGACTGTTCATTATCCCGATGGAGAAACTCGTACCTTTGAATGGGGACCACGCGCGCTATTTACTGTTCCCTTAAATTGTGAATATCAAATTTACAATGGCTCGGGTCAGGAACCCGCCCGCATTTCTTGTACGAACGATGCGCCTTTAACACTCAACCTTTATCACAATGCTACCTTTGTATTTGAAAACGATTTTACTTTCCCTGAACGCATCGGTGACGAAAAACATTTTGACGGCGATGGAGACCATATTCCAATCGACAGGGGCCAAGGTAAGGCTCCGGTAAATTTGTGGGAAACTAATTTTGTTGCAGATCTGACTAGTTTCAAACTCTATGAGCTGAACGAACGTGGCAAAGGATCCCTCAACGTTTCATTCGTACTGGCAGACAGCACTATGCATGCTCATTGTTCTCAAATTCCCCAGGGCCGATATAAAAAGGCACATCGCCATGCTGCCGGAACGCATGTCCACGCCGTGGACGGTGTCGGCTACACACTGCTCTGGTACGAAGGGGACAACGAGTTCAAGGAATTTCCTTGGCAACACGGTTTTATGTACACACCACCCTTTTGGATGTTCCATCAGCATTTTAATACAGGCGATCAAGCTGCACGTTACCTCGCATGCAGCATGGGGAGCCGTCGCTATCCATTTATCGCTTTACGCCGCCGCAGCGCGGAAGGCTACGGTTCAGTTTCTGTAAAAGATGGCGGGCGTCAGATCGAATATGAAGACCAAGACCCGCGTGTTCATAGAAAATGGCTGGAGGCTATTGTCGAAACCGGCGTCCAATCGAATATGGGCGATGTCTTTGACGAGGACTCAGTATTGGCTATTCCCAAATCCGAACTAACGGGTACCATTCAAACGCCCCAATCAATCGGCCCAGCAATTTAATTAAGCAAATTAAGTCAGAGTCCTAATTAGGAGGAAATCATGAATGTAGGGTTCGTTGGCGTCGGCGCCATGGGAAACCCCATGGCCACACATTGCGTTAACAGTGGGAAATTCAATGCCATTTATGCATATGACTTGAGCAAATCCGCAATCAATAAAATGGTCAAGAATGGTGCAAAAGCTTCGCGCTCGCTCAAACACTTAGGTAGCGTCTGTGATGTGATAGTCATTATGGTCGGTTACGACGACCAAGTACGCCAAGTGGTGACGGACCTCGCCAACAGTAAGCCAAACAATGGCTGCGTTCTTGTGATAACCGCAACCAGTCACCCAGACATGATTTTGGAAGCGGCAAAAATTGCAAAAAAAGGTGGATTGAAAGTAATAGACGCTCCGGTCTGTTTTGGCCTCGGTGGAGCGCGCGATGGGACATTAGCTTCAATGGTCGGAGGCACTAAAGCAGACGTTAAAAAAGCGACACCAGTGCTTGAATGCTATAGCCGAGCCGTTCATCACTTGGGACCTTTAGGTTGTGGTGAAATCGGTAAAACCGTCAACAATATGCTCCATTGGGTACACAGTTTATCAAACCAAGAAGCATTATTGTTGGGAAAATCTTACGGCATAGATCCCCAAAAATTGCGGGAAACCTTATTGCAGTCGCCCGGCCGCAACGGGACGCTCGAAGAATGGGATGGCACACGATTTACATGGCATGAGAAAGATATGGACATCGCGATGGACCTGGCCCAGGAGAGAGAGCTACCCATGCCACTGTTTGGGCAGGTTGACCAATTAATCAAATTTTCACACTGGCAGCAGATCCAAGATTTACTTTACACCAAAAAGATTGAATTTCTCGGCCGCAAACTCAAAGGCGCCCCACCCGGAAAAACTACCAGGTAAGAATATCTATCCGACGTCGCTGAACGCCGGAGTAGAGCATTCAACGATCAACAAGAGGACAGTGATTATTCTTCTGCGCCCCAGAACTCGCCTTCACGTGGTATGATCTCTATCTCACCACCGTTTTCTTTTAGGTGACTAGGTAATGCTTCGCCATAAAGGTTGTAGCGAGGATGCTCAGCAGATTGATCCGTCTTTGCAGCAACTCGAAGCAAAACTAACGAATCTTCGCCCACCGATTCGAAGCGGTAATAGCTACCTGAAGGGAGCATAACCCCCTCATACGGCCCACAAAATTTTTCTTCCCCTCGGGGGCCGTAAAAGCATGCCTTTCCGTTCAAAACCAAATGGAAATGATCCTGATCGGTGTGATTATGCAAACCGTTTTCACCACCGGATGCATAGACCTTCAAATTTACCCACATGTTTCCAGTATCGGCAACGCGTTGGTTGCTTCGACCCTGCTTGAGTTTTTCTGCACGCAACTTAAAAACTTGTGCAGGAGGCGAATTTTCGATGTTTTCTTCACGAATTTTACGCATTTCATCGGTTTCAGCCGCAAGGCGACCTTTGTCAATTCCGTCTAAGGGCATTTGGTCCTCCTTCTGGACGCACTTTCTATCAGAGAAACTCAGTCTAATTCGAGTTTGTATAGCTCAACGACATTTTGACTTAGAACTCTTTTTTGCTTTTTAGGTTCTAAGTCTCCTATTTCCCGTGCCAAAAACGCTCGGGAATTTGGCCAAGTCATGTTTCCATGCGGATAATCGCTCGACCACATGCAATTCTTATCACCCCAATACTGTAACGCCTGTGCTCCAACGAAATCGTCCATAAATGTAGCGTAGAACTGTGCTTGAAATATCTCGCTCGGCAATCTCTTTATGGCAAATTTTTCATTGGGATGGCCCGGCTTCGTATTACGCTGGTAGTAGTAGTCCCATTGCTGCAGATAAAACGGCATCCATCCGATTTCACTTTCCACCATTTCTACCTTAAGGGTGGGATGGCGTTCCAAAACGCCGGACCAAATTAAATCATACATAGTGGTCGCTGCATCAGCAGTCTTTATGTTAACCGACCCACGAACTTTCTCCATTCCTTTGCGCTGT
>CAYZMI010000019.1:8642-13569 GCA_964479475.1 uncultured Rhodospirillaceae bacterium
GCTCAAATCTATTAGCAATTTGTTAACTAATGAGGAAGTTAGAAAGAATTACCCCCAAATGACATAGTATTAACCACCGATTAACTACTCAATTTTGCCGCATAAACCCGATATAACACCCACCATAAATTCCACTAATTTATAAGCTGAAATTGGTTCTATCCGATTAAATTTTTCGCCGTTCAAAATGTCCTAAACCCGGTCGATAGCTCTTCTCATCAAGAAACTGGCGCATGCCTTCCTCACGTCCATCTTCTTTGTCATTCAACTTCAGGGCGTCGCTTTTAGCGTTAAGGTAATCCGCCGCTTCTGGCTCGTTCATAAAACGCACGGCACGGATAGCCTCCTTCGTATACTTAATTGCCGCTGGACTTTTTTGTTGCAACAAGCGTGCCAAATCCAAGACTTCCGCACGCAACTTACTTGCGGGCACCGCCTTGTTTACCATTCCAATTTCCATCGCCCGTTTACCATTGAAGGGCTCACCTGTCGTTGCGTAATAAATTGCGTTCCGGTAATTCATCACCTGCCCAACATTCCAGCTAACAATACCACCCGGTAGAACACCCCAATTGATCTCTGACAGACCAAAAGTTGCGGTGTTTGATGCGATAGCAAAATCACAAGCACAAACTTGAGTAAATGCTCCCCCGAAACAATAACCGTTGACCATTGCGATAGTTGCCTTGGGAAATCGAGATAATTTTTGCCATCGCCAGGCATTCGACGCACGGCGTGCCCTAAGGCGCTCAGCAGGGTCTTGAGCGGTACCACGGAAATAAAGTTTTATATCCTGACCAGCACTGAATGCTTTTCCCGCGCCTGTGATAATTAACACGTCTGTGTTGGGGTCGACGGTTAAAAAGTCTATCGCGTCGTTCATATCCATATGGAGCTGCGGGCTCATCGCATTACGTTTTTCTGGACGGTTCATAATAAGAAACGTGATTCCCTTATTCCGTTCAATTTTCACCGTCTGAAAGCTTGGATCTTTGGATTTCTGAGCATCGGCTAATTTTTCCGTTGTCAGTTTCGATTTGGTTTGCTTTTTCGATGTAGATTTTTTTGGAGACATTCCGGCCATTTGTATTGCTCCCATTTTTGTGGAATTTACGAAAAACATTTTCACACATGTCATCGGTCGAGATTTTCCGTGGGTTTATAGCGGTCAGGAGACTCAAAGCCATATCGAACACCCGGCTCTTTGTATGTTTCTACCGCGCTTGCCGCCTCTGCGAGCGACAATGTCATGAGTTGAAGCCGTTTTTCTCGCTCAGGCAAATCTTTTAAATCAAACCTATCCAGATGGTCCAAAATCGCTTCGATTTGCTCTGCCATCGCATCATAAAATTGCGTAATCTCCTCCATAGTACTAGACCAGCGTTTTTGCATTCGCGCAGATTCCAGCGGCAGCGCCCACTCTTCAACAAACTCATCCAGACCCTCAAATCCGTCTGGCAACAGATTACTTTGCTCCCTAGTCATTTTGCATTATCCGGGTCAATCCCGCGATCGAGTTTGGTGTAATCATCTATAACCTTGTTAAAGTGCTGTATTGCAATTTCCTCGTCTTGCAAGAGCCACGTATCGATTGTTCCCGCCTTCATGATGGGATGCTGGTTTTCGGACACATGACCGTCTTCCATCAAGATGTCTCTATCCTTAATTTTGTGAAATTCCACTAGAAACCTATCGCTCGCCGTTCGTGGTTCTGGGTAGTAAATTCGCCCTTGCCATATGACCCGGTCCACGCTCAAGGGCCAGAATTGATAGTAGTACCAAAGCCCCCCCACAGTATTAAGTTGCAGATTGGGAAAAATATTGTGGATCACAAATGAGCTGTATATATCGGTAAATAGCTCACGATCGTCCCTTGAGTTGACCTCAGTCGCATTCGGTATACCGCTGGACCAAATCTCGTCATAACCAGATTTTTTCATACGAGAGACCGCCACTTGCTCCATTTTCGTTGGGTTCATATCCGGGCTTCTGCCGAGCGAAATAAAGCGGTGTTTTTCAAATAGTTTGATCAAAAAAGTATGGCTATATGGGTTATCAACCCAGGGGCTGCGGTCAATGTTCCCTGCGTGAAACGTATGACCGTGATAACCCTCTAAAAAACTCGCAACCAGAATTTTCCAGTTGGCCTTTATTTCCGCTGTGTACTCAAAATAGTATTGCCGTTCTTCAAACGGAAAGTCCTCGAGCGGCGTCACGACATCGCCCAAATAGTCTCTTAAAGATTCCCGCGGTTTAGGATTGAGGTGGACAAACACAAATCCGTTCCAAATATCGGTCATGACGGCCTTCAGGCCGAGTGTACTTTTATCAAGGTCGTAAAAATTTTCCTCATCCGGAACAAAGATTAACCGGCCGTCCAAATCGTATGTAAAATCATGATAAGGACAACGAAAGGCAGCGGTTGATCCGCGTGTTCCATTTTCCTGCCAACAAATCAAGGAACCCCGGTGTGGACAAACATTGTGAAAAGTGCGCACGACACCGTCCTTGCCTCTAACGACAATCAAAGAAGCGTTACAGGGCGGGATTTCTTTTATCAGAAAGTCGCCGGGATTAGGGATGTCCGCCTCACGGCACGCCATTAGCCACACATTAGGCCAAAGCTTCTCTTGCTCAAGCGCATACTGTTCTTCAGAAATAAAGGGAGCTACCGGCAACCGGCCAGGTGGTTGGAGTTCAGGATATTTTTTGTACCAACGCTTTGTCGAACGCCACGAATCAGGACCTTCTGTCGATATTGACGCCATTGTTTAAGCTTTTTTTAAATTCAAATTTAAGCTGGGGATAATTATCGCCTAGTGTCCTTTCAGGTAAATTTTATCTTCCAATAAAATATATGTTCGATTTTGCAATCCTTCCTAGCCAATTATTTTAGGAAGTAATTTCATAAATGCGCCTAAAGACCAAAATGATCAACCTAGTGTTCCTTAAACAGTTGAATTTTACTCGGGATCAACGCTTAATAATTATATAAATTCAACAGACGAATTTGAGAAAAACCAGCAAATAAATGTAACTAAGGGGATAAACACTAGTGAATTTCAAAGGGGAACTCGGGCTACAATTCACCATACATATTGCGCATCATTACACCGTTCCCGACCTAATAAAGCTGGCGGACATTGCACACCAGAACGGTTTTGAGCAGGTATGGGTTAACGATAATCTTTGCCACCGAAATATTTTCGTCGTTTTGGCGGCGATGGCCGCGAAGGTACCGATCAAGCTTGGTACAGCCATTCTTGTTCCGTATTTTCGAAACCCTGTTGACATGGCTGACAGCATTGCAGCCATCACCGAATTGACTGACGGGCGTGAACTTAGCATTGGCATCGCTCGCGGCGCCGTAGCAATCGCCGGCAACCAAGTTGAACCTCAAAAACCGCTAACAACAGTTCGTGAAACTGTATCTTCGATCCAAGAATTACTTGCGGGTGAAACTGTGACATTCCGTGACTACCCACACGTTGCGTCTTATTTCAATTTAAATCCCGAATGGAAATTCAAACTCGAGTTCCAAGCCAAATCACCGGTACGTTTCTATTCTGGTGGAAATGGTCCAAAGATACTTGAGATCGCAGGCCGAATTATGAACGGCATACTTATCGGTGGCTATTATATTCCCTTAGTCAAAACCGGCCGCCTGGGATCAGTACTTACGCCCCCCCGCACCATCGCAGCCAACAGCCGTCCCAACATAAATTTGTTCGATACGTGCGAGTTAAATGTTTCCGTTTCGCGCGACAGAGACAAAGCGCTACAATTCGCTAAACCCTACGTTAGTCATATGCTCATGTCGCTAAAGCAAATGGGTTTTTCTAATGACGAATATCGTGAAATCGGCGTTGAGCCAAAGCAAATCCAAACTATAAGTGATAGCTTTAATAACGGCGCAACCGTTCAGGAAGCCGCAAAACTTATTAGCGACAGCGACGTAAGAAGCTGTTTTGTCGCTGGCCAACCCGAAGAGTGCAAAGACCAAATTCTTGACCTGATGGACGAAGCAGAGCGTTTAAAGTTTGGGCAGGTATCCTTTGCCAAACTAGGGCCAGATTATGGGGAAGCTATCACGCTGTTGAGAGAGGAGATCCTAAATTAAACAAAATGATTACACTTTATAGTAAAGCTACATCAAATGGCCGTAAGGCTTCGATAATGTTAGAAGAATCAGGGTTGGACTACATCGTTCGACCTATGGCTTTGGAAAATAAAGAGCAAAAGGAAGATTGGTATCTGGACATCAATCCAAATGGGAGAATCCCTTGCATCACTGACAATGACGGCCCTGGCGGAGACGAAGTCACCATATTTGAGTCAGGCGCAATCCTGATTTACCTAGCAGAAAAATGTCATCGGCTATTGCCTGACAAACCAAACGCACGTTTGAAGGTTTTGAATTGGTTGTTCTTCGCATCAGGCCACATCACCCATGCCGGCTTGGGCGTACATTGGCAAATCCGGTGCCGCGATGCCGGCGAAGAGCACGCCCATCTTGGAATTTGGCAGGAGGAAAATAACCGTGTCTACGGCGTGTTAAATCGTAGCCTGGAAGAGAAAAACTATCTTGCCGGCGAATATTCTATCGCCGATGTTGCAGCCTACCCTTGGATCTACCGCTGGGATATGCAGGAAATAGATTTGGACGATTACCCTAATGTCAAATCATGGCTAAATCGTGTTGGTAACCGTCCTGCGGTAAGGCGCGGTCTACAAATTCCTCCTCGGGATGACGACTTTTAGCTCTTTAAACCCTCAATAGAATTTCATTCAATGATTTAGTTAAATTTAAAATCATAAAGTAGACGAGGATAAGTATAGCGAACTTGCACCCATTTGGTTTAAATTATCCGCGTATTTAGTTTGTACATCAACGGACTAAATCTTTCGATTAGTCTATTTTGTATAC
>CAYZMI010000019.1:13669-32642 GCA_964479475.1 uncultured Rhodospirillaceae bacterium
AAAATGATGAATGGATCGAAACTAAACTTGTACATTGCTGCTGCATTCATAATGTCAGCAACATTAATACACGCTGCTGCTAAGGCAGAACAGCGTTGTTCAAAATATACAGGAAGATGCTTTGAATGGCCGATTATCAAAGATGGAACAACATTAAAAAAAATATCTACCAGGGGCGTGTGGTCCAAACCAGATGGGGCCGGGCCCTTCCCCGCAGTGGTTATTGCCGAGACTTGCGGAGGCTCACAACCTCCTGTCGATAAGTTGTGGCCGGCCTACTTTAAAAGTTTGGGATACGTCACCTACACTCCGCGGATATTGGGGGAATTTGGCGAAGACCATTGCCCATCTCTTCGATTTGTCGTGAATAATGACAATCGTGCAAAAATGCTCCAAGTCCTTTATTCAGCGCTAGATGACGTTGCCAAAAAACCATATGTCCAAAAGAACAATATTGGAATTATTGGATTTTCGCTTGGAGCAATATTGATTCGGGATGCTGGTGAAGTGAAGGACCTTAAATCTGCCGGTGGCCTGCAATTTAAATATACAATACCGGTCTATGGTAGTTGTACTCTGCTGGAGCGACGAGGGGATAATGTACCGACCCTTATAATACAAGCTGAGAAAGAAAAACAAAAAAAACGGAAGCTTTGTTTGCGGGTTCGTAATAGAGACTTTCCTAATGTCATCTACCACGAAATAGCTGGAGCATATCACGCCTTCGACGACCCAAAATTTTCGGAAATAAAAATAGACGTTGCAGGTAACAAAATGAAATACAATGAAGAAGCAGTGACAAAAGCAAAAAATTTAATTGAAAATTTTATTAAATCTCAAAATTAATCTCAGACGAAACACAAATTAAACGACAAATTTAGGCTAATAAATTGTGCGATAGCCTTGTTCCCTAGACCTTTCAATAACCAACCTCGCCACATTTTCACCCATAGTTCCAGGAGATGGAAGGACGACCAAGCAAAGCCAACTAATAATTATCACAAATGACCCACTGCCGGGGATAAGCATTTAGCCGTTCACAACCTGTCTTGGTCACCAGCACAGTCTCACCAAATTGTAGACCCATTTTTTCATCCGGAGTAATCACGTTCGGTTGAATGACGACAACCATATTTTCCCGAAACACGATATCGGGGTTCTCATGACGTTTGGTCGTCTTAGTCTGAATGATCGGAGGCGTCTGACTTGCGCCGTGTAACAGGTCATCGTAAATGGTATAGCCACGTTCGTGAACTACTTCTGCAGCATTTTCAACATCTGCTGTCGTCGCGCCATCTTTGAGCACCGCTTCAATTGCTAAATACACCTCGACCGCCGCATCGTGAATATTTTTCCATGAATCATCGGGTTCTTGAAAAGAAAATGTGCGGTGAATTTGTCCGCTATACCCCCAATAGGCACCTGAAATTTCAGTGATCAAACAATCACCCTGTTGCAATTCCCGGTTCGAGTGGAATTGTGCGGGTACAGGAAAATGCGGGGCATCCATCGGCATAGCAGTCATAAAATGAATGCCAGCATACCCACCCTCCTCCAAATATACTGGCTCGATTAGATAAGGAATTTCGTCTTCGCGCATGCCTACTTGTAGATTTTCAGCTACTGACGCGATCGATTTATCGGTTAATTCGGATGCCTTTTTAAGACGTGCAATTTCTTCCGGCCGCTTAATTGTCCGCATCATGCGGAAAGGACCACTAATATCGCGGAAGACAGTATCAGGATGATCTTCAGTGAACCGCAGATAGTGGCGATAAGGGATGTTGCCCACCAAACCTATTTGTTTGCCTGAAAGACCCCGTTCGCCCAGGATACCCGACATGGTCGCCGCGGTATTCGGTCCGGCCCACCGTAAGTCTTTGATAACCGAAAGGACATGCCCCATCGGTATGTGATTATATAGTTGGGAAATGATTAATGGTTCGGAACCAGCCTGAAACAATATGTAATTTTCGCGCCCGCCGGGCCAGTCGGTCAGCCAATAAACATCCGTAGCAAACTGGCCTACACCAAAAAACAGAATTGCATCCAACTCGTGCTTCTCCATCAACGCTGCAACCCGTTGGTGACGATCCGCTATCTCTGTATCGGAAAATCTAGGAAATTGGGAAGCTTGTCGCATAATGTTCTCCCTGTTGGACGACTTCATTTTCGACTTTACCTTGAGGTAAGGGAGGATGCCATATGGTACAGTCGCCAATACCAGTCAATTATCTCCCCGAGTATTTAAGCTAAAATAAAAAATCCGACCGGCGAGAATATCAACGCAAAACTATTTAGAATTGTGCAGGACAAAACAAAATAATCAGAGGGTCAAATGGAGAAAAATTTACGCGTGGAAAACCGGACGAAACGCTGGCGGGAACAGCGTTGGTTACTCGATTCCATCATAAAGACCGTGGGGCCAGAATGGGATCAGGGCCGTTTGGGTGGAAAAGGTAGCCGTGGCGGATCACAAGGCCTCGCTTCATTTCGTCGCGCTGGGGCCCGAATGAAAAAATTCGACGATATCGGCCCGGAATTCGGCCGCGAGGGCCTGCGCCGCGAAGAAATAGCACGGCGGTTCGAAGACCAAGGCCGCAAAATCTCTGCCTGTGAAAATTATTTCATTGCGTCATTACTCTACGCGTCTGCGCAATGGCCATATTTTGATATCAACGACGAAGACCTTAAATGGGAACGCCGGATGATCGAAACCTATGACAAGTTTATTCAACATGCCCCCCACCCCGTAGAACGGGTCGATATTCCATTTAGGGATGCCGCAATGGCCGCCTTCCTTCACCTTCCCACACCCACCAATGGCACTCCAGTCCCTTGCGTTCTCCATATCGGCGGCATGGATGGCAGCAAGGAGAATATGGTTGCGCTACACGGTGATGCGGCACTTACACGCGGTATGGCGGTGCTAGCACTCGACGGCCCTGGTCAAGGGGAAACACGCAACCGCGGCGTTACTATTTCGTCCGATAATTTTGCCGAAGCGGCGGAGGTGGCGGTGCAATGGCTTTCGGATCGACCCGAAATAGATACCGATCGGATCGTCATTAGGGGTTCGAGTTTTGGGACTTATTATGGCACTGTTGCCGCATCGGGGTTGAAAGATAAAATTAGAGGTTATTGTGGTACCGGCGTCTGTCAGGAACCCGGTTGCGACACAATATTCAATACCGCATCGCCGACATTTAAGGTGCGATTTATGTTTATGGCCGGATACGAGGACGAGGACGCGTTTGACGAATTTCGCCAGGAATTCGATCTAAGAAATGTGGCCAAAGATATTATTGCCCCTTATATGATCGTCGCCGGCGAAGCTGACCAATTATCACCCATTCAACATACATACGAACTATTTGACCTGATCGATGCACCTAAACGACTGGTGGTTTATGAAGATGCCAATCATAGCGTTGCCAATGCGTCTTCGGCAGAACTCGGCGAAAACCGGGATAGCCTGGTCTATGATTGGCTACGCGACCGCGTCGATGGAAAAATTGCGGTTTCTGAAAAAGTTATTGTTGATAGCCGCGGTAACCTGAACGCGACCCCATATTAAGGCCTGTACATGTTATCCTTAGTTTGGCTTTAGGGATGTGATCGCCTTTTCTATACGAGGCACGCTTTAGATGTGTCGCCTGCGGATAAGACCAAGTCACGAATTATTGGTGTTCCAGTTTGCATAAAGAATTTTCAATTAATCGAATTCGGCTTCGGCCAAGTTCACAGGCCATGCGATTAGATACGATTTAGGTAAAATATCATGACCGTACGGGAATCTAGCAAGCCACCAGGGATTGGCGACCCTATATTGCGCAAAGAAGATCACCGGCTATTAACCGGTCAAGGTAAATTCAGTGACGATTTCAATCTCGACGGTCAGGTCTACGCTGCTATTGTACGTTCTCCTTACGCCCATGCTAGGATCCGATCTGTAAACAAAGCGCCATCACTCGGCGTTCCCGGCATTCTCGCGGTCTATACTGGGACGGACACGTTGGCGGATGGACTTCTCCCCATACCACATAATACTGCACCATCAAGCCCACCAGACATTTCGCTTATAAACCGTGATGGAAAAGACCACGTCACTACCGATCATCATGTTCTGCCCGTGGATAAAGTTCGTTTTGTTGGCGAAGCGGTTGCGATGGTGGTTGGTGATACACTATGGGCCGCAAAAGCTGGCGCCGATGCCCTAGTAATCATTTACGAAGAACTCCCATCGGTGACCGATACAGCAATGGCGGCTGCGATTGATGCGCCGCTTGTTCATGACCATTTGAGTTCAAATTTATGTATCGACGCAGATGTTGGCGACAAGGCTTCGACCGACGCAGCATTCACCGCAGCCGATCATGTCGTAAGGTTTGAGACCTGGATTAGACGCGTAACCGGCGTCCCAATGGAACCACGCGCCGCCATCGCCATCTACGAACCAAATACCGATCGTTATACAATTTTTGCCGGTGGGGGGGGATCGGTAAGACAGAAGCGTGAAAATGCGGGAGTTCTTGGAGTTGACTTCGACAAAGTCCGTATTGTCGCACGAGATGTCGGCGGCAATTTTGGAACACGAAACAGCTTTTATCCGGAATTCGCACTCACCGCTTGGGCGAGTAGAAGACTCCGTAAACCGGTCAAATGGACATGCGAACGAACAGAAGCATTCACCAGTGACTATCAAGGACGCGATTTGTTCGTAAAGGCGGAATTAGCCCTTGATAAGGAAGGAAATTTTCTCGGCCTCCGCGGTACGAATTTGAGCAATGTCGGGGCGCACACTGTGTCCTTCGTACCGCTTACTAAAGGCGTTGAAATTATGAACGGAGTTTACCGAATTCCGGCATGTCATTTTCGGGCACAGGCAGTAATGAGTAACACCCCCGCAACGAACCCCTATCGCAGCGCAGGCCGCCCCGAGGTCATGTTTGTAATGGAACGATTGGTCGACCTCGCATCACGTCAATGCAAATTTGACCCGGTAGATCTGCGACGGCGCAACATGATACGTCCCGAAGAGATGCCCTACGATAATAAGCTTGGAATGACTTATGACAGCGGGGCTTACCAGCAGGTCCTAGACCGGGTCATCGAAATTAGCGATCGGGCGGGTTTTGAAGCGCGAAAAAGTAAGGCACGAAAAAGGGGTAAATACCGAGGCTTCGGCATTGCCGCCTATATGGAAACATCGACCGGTGCACCAAGAGAACGTACAGAAATTACAGTCCGGCCCGACGGCCAGGTGGACGTGGTGATTGGTACCCTTTCGAGTGGACAAGGGCACGAAACAAGTTTTGCACAACTCATCTCAGAATGGCTGGGGGTACCAATTGAGGGGGTCAATCTTCTCACCGGCGATACAGACGTGGTAAAGTACGGCGGCGGCTCCCACTCAGGCAGATCCATGCGGCTGGCAGGAATAATCATGGGCACAGCCACAGATGAAATTATCTTGAAGGGAACGGGTATAGCGGCCCATATCTTGGAAGCGGCTAAATCAGATATTGTTTTTAAAGACGCACGTTTTACCGTTGCCGGCACAGACCGCTCTGTAGGGATATTCGAAGCTGCTCAAATAGCAGAAAAAGAACCGGGCCTGCCAAAAGAGTTACAAGGCGCACTATGCGCAATATCCGATCAAGTTATCAAAGTACCGGCGTTTCCTTTTGGTGCACATACCTGCGAAGTCGAAGTTGATGTGGAAACCGGCCAAGTCGATCTGGTGACATATACCGGGATCGATGACGTGGGCCGCGCAGTCAATCCGCTGATCCTACATGGGCAAGCTCATGGCGCAATTGTCCAAGGCCTCGGTGAGGCCATGATGGAGCTATGTAACTACGATGCCAAAAGCGGCCAAATGTTAACGGCATCATTTATGGATTATGCTATGCCGCGGGCCGATGATATGCCGTCATTGGCAACCGAAATTAGTGAAATTCCTTCACCGACCAATCCCCTTGGCATTCGCGCCGGCGGAGAAGGCGGTACTACACCGGCGCTAGCGGTTCTGGTGAACGCCGTGGTAGACGCATTGTCCCAATTTGGCATTGAACATATCGAAATGCCATTGACCCCGGAGGCGGTATGGCGTGCTTTGCGCAATTCCCACGGTCTCAACAGTTGATCCTCGACGGATACTAAAATTATTACGAAGGATAGCGCACTTATTGCCGACCCGAAATTTTTGAAAGGTTTTAAAAAAGCTAAAATTTATTGAGATTTTAAATCCGATAATCCCACATTGAACACATTGCGCCCTGGAATATCTTCACAATCACGTTCTCTCGATCGATGACAAAGAACCGCACGATTATTATAAAAATACATCATTTGTGATGAATAAATTAATTCCGTCCATTTTTCCAAGAGTTTCTTATCTACATTAGGGGCATACCTCGGTATCCAGTCTCTCAACCCATAAATCCCATCATCATAGACAAATCCGTTTCTATAATTGCCATGCAAGCCCACTCTTGAATTAGAATCATATAATCTTCTTTGCACCCCACCTAACCACATTCTTGAACAGGAGGACGCACATCGGCCTCTTATCTCCGTATTTAATTTCTTTTCTCTGATCAATTCACCAATGCAGTATCCTTCGCTTGCACGACCACCGCCCGAGTTCGCCAAAATTATTTTTCTAATTTTTTTATTAATTTTCATTTCTACTGCGTAGCAATCTCCGCTAACAACTCTTCCGGAAAGAACTAGTGTATTTTTACTCTGAAATTTCATATTCATTGATAAACTAGGTTCGATATAAAAGAGCGATAAAACTACCCCCATACAGATGGCTAACATTCTCATCTTGAGTCTCCATACAGACCGGCCTAGATCAAAAAGCGTTTAATAGTCAGCTGTGTACAAGGGATTTCCATCCCTTTTGATGTGTTAAGCAATTCCTATTTCGCTCGCTCTGGTAGTCAATCCTATTAGCCCCTAAGTTGTTTATTTTTGTGTCTTCCAAGGCTGAAAAATCCCCAATAACATTGAGATAATACATATCATCAGCGGCAAAGCTGAGGCAGCATACATGATCGAGTAGTTCAAATTGCTCGCGACATATCCAAGGATTGGAGGGCCAAGGGCTAAGCCCACATCCATGAAGGTAAGCATTGTAGCATTAGCAGCCCCCCAACGTTCTGCCGGCGAACGTTCAAGAACCAAAGTCCTGACAAGTGGTTGGACACATCCGAAACCTAGGGCCCAGAGTATGCCAACGAATATAAGGGTCCAAGTACTCTCGACCAGTGCAAGAACCGCAACTGCAGAGGCGATGGAGAGAAGTCCGGGAATTATTATTATTCCCCGGTTTGCAATTCTGTCACTCCATTTTCCGGCTAATGGACGGATCACCATAAGCAACAGAGAAAACACCAGAAAGAACATGGCGGGATCGCCGATGGTACGACGTTGGGCATCTAGTGGGATAAATGTGACTATTGCCCCGAATACAAACATCATGGAAGCACTGACGAAGCCGGGCGCTAAGGCGGGTTTTTCAATGAGCCGCCACCACCGAAACGAAGGTAAAGATGTCGGACGCACATAGGCTTCGCGGACAAAGAAAGTAGTGAAAGCACCGGCAATACCTATCGAAACTACGAACCAGACTGCATAGGTAATGTCCAGGTTACTTGCGATAAACAAAGCCGCCGCCGGGGCAATCGCGGTAGATAAATTTCGGGCACTACTAACGTACCCAATTCCTTCACCCCGACGAGCGGAAGGGATAACATCTGCCTGCAACGTTGTACTCGCGGTAACGACGGCGCTCCAAGCGATACCCTGCAACATGCGAAAAAATATCAAGGGGAAAATTGCTGGCCAAAGGGGAAGCCCTAAACCCGCTAGTGCAAATAACAACGCAGAAACGACCAAAAGCAGTCTTCGTCCATAGGCGTCCGCAAGCCAACCAGTAAAGGGACGTAAAAAAACAGCTACCCCCATAAAGACACCTGCAGTAATTCCAACGGTAATGTCACTGGCCTCTATGGAGTAAACATAAAGAGGTATAATAGGGAGCAGGGCATGTGCTCCACCAAAGATGCAGAAATCGGCTATTAGCGAACGGCGATAGGCACCTGTCCACAATGCGACCGTCGGTTTCCCCCCACTTTTTTGTCTGAATCCTTCACGCATTGAATTGTGAACGCTCCCAGCCGTTCGGGCTTTGGACACCGTCTATCGTCGGACACATGCGGATTGATGATCACGAACGCGATGATAATGGCATATAGCGAATTACAAGCTAACTTGCCTAGGTTTTTTTTAATTACTAGTAAGCATTAGACAGAACGCAATTGCATATAAAATGTTTGTTAGAAAATTTATTCTTATTCTCTTTTCAAAATTTAAGGTATTTGATTTCAACGATCCTATCTGAGGAGAATGGTCATAAGAAAAACTATTTCTATGTTAGCCGGTGTTACGACGCTTGTACTATGCGTCACCGACCAATTATCTCATGCTCAAGACCGTTCTTCGCGAGCGATGGAGAAACACGACAGAAATGGTGATGGAAAAATTAGCCGCGACGAATGGCGAAAACCATTTCGAATATTCAGAGAAATCGACGGCGACGGCAACGGATTTATCAGCCTACAGGAATTGCGAACTCGTTTTGGCGAAATTAAGAATCCTTCTTTAGAAAACAAATTGGCCAAAACCATCGAAGGCCAAGTGACACTCAGTGAAATCGATGATTTTACACTTTGTGCCATGGGTCGAGGTTTTCGTTGCACAATGAAACCCGCTATACGGAGGGGTTTATTTGAGACAGGCCTTCGCCCAAGCTTCCCCAAATATGCAGATTGTTTAAATATCGATGAACAGTGGGCAATTCCTTATACGTGGAAACGCAAGCGAGAAGCTTATCACGGTGGTATCGATATACCCGCGCCATGGGACACACCAATTATTGCAGTAGCGGATGGTATGGTCATAGGCAAATTTAGCGGCAAGACTAATCCGCGTGGCATTGAAATTGTACTGCGACATAGCCCGAGTGATACTGGCTTACCGGTTTGGATCTTTACCCAATACACACATTTTTCAGCTATGCCGAAGCAAAAACTTGGTCAACGTGTTCAATTAGGGGAAATTTTAGGGCCAACGGGTAATACTGGGATCAGCGTTAAAACCGGTCAGCAGAGCGATCGTCGTCGGCCGGCTATTCACTTTGGTGTGTTTTTCAATAGAACAGGAAAATATGCAGCATTACGTCGAAAAATAATTCCGGTAAACGGACATTGGATGGATCCGAACGCTCTTTTCCGAAAAACGGGACCTTTTGATTCAACGAGTTTAAAATCTCTTCCCGAAAATTTAAAAAAAACTCCTATCTCTGTGTTATTCAACAATGGCAAAACCCTCCCATCTAATGCCAAAGTTGTATGGCCTTATCGATGCCAACGCCGAAGCGGAATTGAAACTAAATTTAAGCGTGAGGGTGAAACCCAATTTCAATATGACGATTAGGCGCGACCAAAGTTATCATTCTAATTAGTCAACGTTAAACGCATGGGTGTTGCTAAAGGCTAGTGTCCTGATGATACCATCAAGATTTTTCCTGACCTCGTTCTATCCTCAAGTCTCCGATGAGCGTCGGCTACCGCCGATAATGGGTAGACCTTATCAACACTCACCGTTAGGTCACCCTGTAAGCACCAGGAAAATATATCTTGGCTTCGCCGGTTTAGTTCCTTCGATGTCTCAATATGATCTAGAAGGTGGGGCCGGGTAAAATAAACTGAACCTTGATCAGCAAGCTTAGCTGGGGAAATATTTTCGACAACACCACTGGATTGTCCGTAAAGAATTAACATTCCACGCTTAGTGAGACATTGAACACTGCCGGCAACGGTGTCTTTGCCAACAGAATCGAAAACGGCATCGACCCCTTCACCGTGGGTTAGTTTCATGATACCAGCAACAAAATCTCGGTCCTGGTAAAGGATCGCATCGTCTGCACCTAGGGATTTTATCAACGCTGCTTTTCGAGGCGTTGAAACGGTACCGAATACCGTTGCGCCGGCACGCTTAGCCAGCTGCAAAAGTAGCGACCCTACTCCTCCCGCTGCAGCATGAACTAGGATACGATGACCCTTACGCATAGGAAATGTTGTCGAACTTAAATAATGTGCGGTCAAACCATGATCGAAGACGGCTGCCGCATCCAGAAATGACAACTGATCAGGTAACTTGACCATTCTTTCAATTGGGACAACTTGAAATTCTGCGTAGGCACCCATCAAGTCTGGTACGTAATATGCTACGCGATCGCCTATATTCCAACCTGTCACGTCCGGCCCAATAGCGTCAATTACACCCGAGCCTTCAATGCCCGGCACTAGCGGCAGATCACGGTTATAGACACCAGCGCGGATAAAGGCGTCCCGCCTATTTATACCAACAGCGTGAATTTCAACCCTTGCCTGTCCAGTTTTTGGTTCCGGAAGTGGAATATTTACAGACTCCAGTACTTCTGGTCCTCCGTGTTTACGAACAATAATTGCTTTCAAGGGTCAACAGAGCCTTTTCTAATGTAGACAACATTCAAACATTATTGGTTAGAGTATGGTTTAGCTGCCCCTATTTTTCTATTCTGATAAATACAATGTAGCAAACCTAGAAATTTGGGACTGAAAATTTGTGACCGATGTAAACAAAGCAATAGACGAAGACAATAGTTCCCCAGATCTTGGCAACCGAATTGTGCGAGCCCTTGAAGAAGCTGGAATACCACCAGATCAATGGACACCCGAATTACTAGGGCCGGCTGATCAAATACATGGTGGTGGTTTGTTACAAACGGAGCTCCATACGGCACTGACCACGATTAATGCTGGTATGAACCTACTTGATATAGGTTGTGGTATTGGCGGCCCGGCACGTTATTTCGCAACTGCATTTGGGTGCCGTGTGACAGGCATCGACCTTACTTCCGAATACATTGAAGTCGCGCAAATTCTGACCGAGAAAATGGGCCTATCTGACCGAGTGAAATTTGATTTAGGTGATGCAAACTCCCTGACCTATAAAGATGGTGAATTCGATATGGTGTGGGCCCAAAACGTCACTATGAATATCAAAGACCGTGCGGCTTTATATCGTAATATCCACCGAATTCTTGTACCTAACGGCACGGTAGCAATTAGTGAGCTTGGGCAGGGCGAAGTTGGCGAACCATACTATCCGCTTCCATGGGCTCGAGACAGTTCCTATAGTTTTCTGATACCGCCAGAGGAAATGAGATTAATGCTTGAAGGCGCAGGATTTCGGATACTCGAATGGGTAGATGAAGCCACTCGTCGACAAGAAATACAAAGCTCGCCTACACCACCCAAATCAGCAATTACATCACCTCTGTCCATCGAAATCACACGGGGGAAGGACTACCCCGCTCGCCGGGCAAATTCTGCAAGAAGTATGAAAGAAGGCCGATTAACAAACGTGATGCTTGTCGCAGAAAAAATCGACATCTGTTAATTTTAAACCGGTGGAGACTGAATACTCAGAGTACAAAATTCTTACTGACGGGGGTTAAAATATTCGAGACGCATCGAATTTAACAACTTTAAGCCGCGGGTGGCGTCGTATCCACTGCCGAACGTATTTTTTGCTGATAGTGTTCCGCAACAGTAATTACCCGTTTTTCTGCGCCATTATCTGCCAAACCACTGAGGACTACATCGTGATTGGGCGTATGAAAAAAAACAAGTGTCATACGCCCTTTTTGAAGAACTTCCTGCGTTGCGGAATTCGGTGAAGGGTTAGCTACACGATGTAGTGTCGAAGCCCAACGCCCTCCAGTCCAGTGGGCCATGGCATCACCCAGATTGCATACAAAGGCGTTCTTCGGCGGACGTACATCCGCCCAACCAACAGTTGGCAGTTTAACCTGTAAAGTTCCCGGCACATCATCACCACGCAAAATTGTCAGCGCACCATAATCTGTATGAGCACCGGCACGCAGTTGATGTGTATCTGGGGATGTTTTTTGAGGGGGATAGTAAATGAAACGAAATTGGTTCGTAGCTTTGTTGATTTTATCAGCGAAATAATCTTCATCCAGTTTTAGCGCTAGAGCCAGCAAACCCATCAATTTTTGGCCAAGCGCCGACATAGTGTCGAAATACTCAACTAAGGTTTTGCGAAAACCTGGCACGTCCTCCGGCCATTTATTAGGTGCAAAGAAAAAACGCCCCACTCCATCCTTAAAGTATGGTTCGTCAGGCACATCTTCCCGCGTCATAGCCCAAGCTTCCTGGAGATCTGGCGGAGTTTCGACGCCCAACGTTTTGGCCAACGCGCGGTCCGCCACCGGATAATATCCACAACCGGTTCTATCTGATGACCGCAATGCCTTTAATTTTACTTCATCGGTACACGAAAAAAAATCAGCACCCGCTTGCCGCGTACGGGCGATTAAATTTTCGTCGACGCCATGCCCGATTATACAGAAAAATCCCGATTGTTCGCAGGCTGAAGAAACTAATGAGGCTACTTCTTTTTTTTCTTTCGCATCGCCATTCAGGTAGGGCGCCACATCAATTACCGGTATACCTTGATCGTAGTTTTTGTCGCCCATCATAATAGCTTTCATGCACTAAACATTAATTGCACCACGATAATACTCTGCCCTAAATCGATAAGCAAAACGACATACCAAAATCACCACACCAGTCAGAATGTTTTGTTAATATTTACGCAGCTAGACGAGGATTGAGGATATCGAGACCGATTAATTTCACAATTGGACATCACCGTGGCATTGTTAAATACAGTAGGAATAGCCAAGTCGAAAATAACATCAGCCATTGCTAGTATAAATTGTTTATCATGACGGCTAGCAAAATTTGAAGGTAAGGAAACAATTATGAAAAGGTTAACCAAAACCACTGTTGCAATTACGACAGCCATAACCGTTAGCTTCTTTATAACTAATACCGCACATGCAAAATGTGGAGATATTACGATCGCCCAAATGAACTGGGCCTCTGCCCAATTGATGGCGAATGTAGACAAAATAATTTTGCAAAATGGCTATGGCTGCAATGCCGAGATTGTGTCTGGTGACACCATGCCAACCTTCACGTCCATGAATGCGAAGGGAAAACCCGATATAGCCCCAGAAATGTGGATCAATGCGGTTCGCGAACCATTGAAAAAAGCGATCGGTGCTGGTCGCTTACAGGCCGTCAACAAGTCACCCATCACGGGATTGGGAGAAGGCTGGTGGGTGACACCTAAATTTTTAAAAGAGCATCCAAAGCTTAATACTGTCGAGAAGGTGCTCACCCGTCCCGACCTTTTTCCTTATGCGGAAAATCCATCGAAAGGGGCATTCTTAGGATGTCCATCGGGTTGGGGCTGCCAACTAGCAAACGCAAACCTTTATCGTGCATTTAAAATGCAAGAGAAAGGTTGGGCCCTAGTAAATCCAGGTTCCGCTGCTGGTCTCAAGGGGTCTATCGCCAAGGCCGCTAACCGTGGACAAAACTGGTTTGGCTACTACTGGAACCCCACTGCAATTGTTGGAAAATATAACCTTGTAATGCTGCCATTTGAGACTAAATGGGCTGGTTCGAAAAACTGGGATGGATGCATAGTTAAGCCTGAACAAGAATGTTCCGATCCTAAGCCGTCTTCTTGGACCAAGTCGGAAGTCCGTACCATCATCACCGCAAAATTTCAAAAACGCGGTGGCGTAGCTTCTGAATATCTTTCGAAACGCACCTACCCGGGTGAAGTTATGAATAGGATGTTGGTATTCATGACCAACAAACAGGCCAATGGAGCCGACGCCGCAATAGAATTCTTAGTTCGTCATGCGGATGTGTGGACCAAATGGGTCAGCGAAGACGCCGCCAAAAAAATCAAGGCAGCGCTATGATTTAATTAATTAAGGGCCTTCTGTATTTTTTAATATGGAGTACCCATGAGTTATTTTGATGAATTCCCGTCCCTCGGCCGGCGCAACCTCATGGAGTTGCGGCGCGCCATCGATAATGGTTTTCGGGAATTTTCACGGGAATATGGCGAGGCCCTGGAATATATTTTTGATCCACTGCTGCAATTTTTGATCTGGCTCGAAAGACTAATGTTTGTCACCCCCTGGCCAATCATCATTCTGGTAGTTGCGTTGTTTGCTTGGGTGGGGTCGCGGAGCATAGGGGTAGTCATTGGCTCTATACTCTGTTTTTTGGCCATCGGCTATCTTGGTATGTGGAAGGATACGATGTCCACGCTGGCCATAATTTCTGCGGCCACTTTGATTTGCATTGGAATTGGAATTCCTATCGGTGTCCTGATGTCTCGTTCCGACCGAATACAGGGAATGATTACACCAATGCTTGATATCATGCAGACCATTCCTTCCTTCGTTTATCTAATCCCGGTCGTGATGTTGCTTGGTATTGGGAAAGTACCAGGCCTGCTGGCAGTATGTATTTATGCACTTCCACCCATTGTTCGTTTGACCAACCTGGGTATTCGCCTTGTAGATAAAGAGGTGCTGGAAGCGTCCGATGCCTTTGGTGCCAATACAATTCAACGCCTTATTGGTGTGCAAATTCCGCTTGCCCTCCCCAATATTTTTGCAGGCGTGAACCAAACCATCATGATGGCACTGTCTATGGTGGTAATAGCTTCAATGATTGGGGTGAAGGGCCTCGGTCTTCCAGTCCTCCAGGCAATTTCCAACCAGTATCTCGCACTTGGTTTGATGAATGGCTTGGCAATTGTGGCGTTAGCTATAATTTTTGACCGCATTACTCAACGCTTGGGCAAGCGCCTCCAAAAACATGAGGGGCTAGAGCGCTAATGGTTGAAACGTCTATTAGCATTCGTAACCTCTACAAAATCTACGGACCGGACCCAATAGCAGCAATGAACCAGGCCCGTGAAGATATGGGTAAGGATAAATTGCTGGAGTTAACCGGCAATGTACTCGGCCTCAGAGATATCAACCTAGAAATGGAACGAAGCAAGGTCCAGGTCGTCATGGGTTTGTCTGGCTCGGGCAAGTCCACTCTAATCCGAATTATTAACCGACTGATTGAACCCACTGCAGGCGATGTGCTCGTTGATGGAGAAAACGTATTAGCCTTGAACACCACAAAACTGAGGCAAATGCGTCGGCATAAAATTTCAATGGTGTTCCAGCGCTTTTCGTTATTTCCACATCGCACCGTCATCCAAAATGTTGGCTATGGTTTAGAAGTGCAAGGTGAAGATCGCCGGGATATTAGGAATAATGCCACCCACTGGATCGAACGCGTAGGCCTGTCCGGATATGAAAACTACTATCCAACACAGCTATCTGGAGGCATGCAACAGCGTGTAGGTCTTGCCAGGGCATTGGCCACTGATGCTGACATTTTGCTAATGGATGAACCGTTTTCAGCCCTTGACCCCCTAATTAGGACCGAAATGCAGGATATTTTGCTTGGCCTTCAGGAGGAGCTTCAAAAGACAATTGTTTTCATAACACATGATGTCGATGAGGCCCTACGTATTGGTGACAGCATTGCTATTCTACGTGACGGGGAAATCATCCAAACAGATGACCCCCAGAACATTTTGATTAAACCGACGAACACCTACGTCGCCGACTTTATGAAGGATATCAACCGGGCTCGAGTCATACGTGTGCCTGCACTAATGGAACCCTTGAACGCTGATGAAGAAGGGCCGAACATCTGTGCATCTGCGACATTGGAGGAGGCACTCCAGGTGTTCGCAGAGCACGCTACAGACAACTTAGTGATAGTAAGTGATAAAGGTGAAAAAATGGGTCAACTCACCTTACAGAATTTGATCCGTGGTATGAAACGTCCAACTATTAAAAAGGTCAAAGGAGACATTTAGGTAGGTTGTTTAATCATAAAACAACGCGATACCACTCGCCTGTAAACGTAAAGGTGGCGACTACGACCTTTTAGCCAAATGGGGTAAATGAAGATAAGAGCAAGGCCACCAAAATGTATGAAGTAACAACAGAGAGTTGATTTTTAATTGTTTTGAATATTCTTTGAAGAATTTAAAATTTGTAAAGTGGGAACAATTATATGCCACACAAAATTAGCCTAACAGCTTTATGCATGGCTTGCGTATTTGCAGCTACATTAATTTCCAACACTTCTGTTGCTGTAAGCTATAAAGACTACAACAATGTTCTGAACGGTAGTGATAAGATTAAGCTAAGTGGAATTTCTCGGGGAGATGGAAAAGACCTCGACGGCTACTTGTACAGACCTGCGGGCAATGGCCCACATCCAGCATTAGTGGCACTTCACGGAGCAGGAGGAATTTTCCCGTATCAGCTATGGTGGGCAAAATATATTTCAAAAAAAGGATACGTCGTCCTATTCGTTGATCATTACTGTACTAGAGGACATTTGTGCGAAGTTGAGTCAGATGACAGTGACAGAGCCCGAGGTCAAATTATGAGAAATTGGCAGTCAGTTAGTCCTCGGCAAAGGGTCATGGATGCGGTGGCTGCCTATAAATGGCTGTCCAGCAAAGCATACATAAATAAAAACCAAATCGGACTCATAGGCTGGTCTTGGGGAGCGTCTTCAGCTTTATTTGCACAAAAAATTGCCCGAAGGCTTTCACTTCCAAATGGTGGGTTTAAGGCAACAATCGCCTTTTACCCAAACCTGAAATACCTCATCGATAAACCACAATGGTCGAGGACCGGACAAATAAAGCAATCCACACTTATTTTATACGGAAAGGCTGATGTCATTGAATCTGAAGAAGCGTATCAACATCTTTTATCAGAGGGACACCCGGGTGCAATTAGAGTGGTCGGATTTGAGGGTGCATACAGAAAATTTGATGAACTAGGTGCCTATAGAGAGAAATACCATCCAACAATCGGGCAGTTTCCAAAAGCATTTCAACAAAAAGCATTTGATGCCTCGTTAAGGGAAATAAAGAAATTCCTGTCGGAAAACCTCCGATGAGCCAAATAAGGTGTGTTTAAGGAGATTTAATTTCTAGGGGCGCCACTTGAGTTTGTACCTTCGGATTCCGAACGAATTACAACAGTGGATTAAAACAAATGTTTACAGTTGAGAGGCGGCAATTAAAGCCGCAGTGTCGTCAAATGGCGTCCATTTTACTGCTTTGCCCTCCCGCACCACCAACATATGAATTCCCTCAGTGGTTTTTCCACCAGCGGTAATTCTGTGATGTAAAAATATAGTATCCCCAGCGTCATAGAAGGAGATCGGTTCAAGATAAAAATCTGGCCAAACTTCAGGAAATGTACTCAGGAAATTTTCGATAAATTCCTGTGCTCCGTGAAATGTCCCAGAATTGGGCATACCGTCGGGGACAGTCCCCACCCAGTCGTCGGCGAATAGCGAGGCCATTTTCTCCATATCGCCTGAGGCAAATGCACCATATATACCCCGAACCACTTCTAAATTTGTCATAGTCCTACTCCAATACTGATTTACCAATTCTATATTAGCCAACGATATGGTTTTGATACGCTAATTAATTTGTTGTTCGCGTATCCACCTCTACCGTTTAGACCTACGCCAACCCGCTTCCCGCGCTTCGGCCTCGCTACAGAACCATCTCTCGCCTTTAGATGTATGGATCTGTGTCCGCCGGAAGTACTTCCCTCCCGGCACATGATAGATACGCCCATTGCGGCTTATGTTTCCTTTAATTCGACAAATACCAGGTGAGTTGTCATTTGTTGCCAATAATCTCTTACCACGTCGCCATTCCCAAGGAACAACGAAGGCCCCCGCCCAAATACCAATTTTTGAAGATGAAGCTAAGGTCTCCTGATCAATGTAATCAACGGAATACTTCCTATAAGCTAATGCCATACCCGTAGATACCATCCATGCGTTTAGGTCTTGGCCACGAGAACTGCAGATCGCCACTACCCGTCCGTACCGATCAAGATCCTTGGGTTCACAGGTTACCAGGTGGTTGCCTATCTTTTTGGCAAGGGCCATCGTCGCTCTTTGCCCGCATTGCGTTCTGCTTCCATCGACAATACAACTCTGCCTGCTTTCAGGCGCGTCAATTCCGTGGAGGCGTATCCGTTTTTCGTGTATCTTAATAGTATCGCCATCGATAACCGTGGCCCGTCCGGTTACTAACGTGTTCACCCTAATTCGCGATCGCCGTAATTCCGTAATTGTATATAAATTTTGACCCACGAATTCAGGTCGATGGCAATGGAATTGGCCAGCGCCTGTATTTTGGTAACAGGACGTTTTATCCAAACTGCCAGCATATGCAAAAAAAGCAGGCAACGTATTAATTAGCAGAGCAAATAGGACAACATTGAAGATAAATTGATTTACACGGAAACTTGGTAAAATTTTACTCAATCCGAAACTGCAATTGCCCACTAAAACTATCTAGCAACTGTGAAAAAAAGGAAAAAATTTTGGGCCATGTTTTTAGCTCGCTATGTGTTAATGCTTTTTGCGCTTTCCGGCTTATCCCAAATGGTGGGATGCCAATCCCATTCAACCAATAAGCATACAACCTCTATGGTCTCATACAACGGGCCAATCATCGATGCTCACAGCCACCCCAGAAAAAGCCGTATGGACGCTTTGGAAAAGCATTTTGAAAAATTGTCTACATCCGGAGTAGAGCGAATGATAGTGATGACAACGCCAAATGACTATCGCAAGGCAAAGAGGCTAAAGGTTTTAAAAAGGGCCGCCTATTTTAAAAATGTATCCATTCTTTGCACAGCGAATTTTGTTGGTTTTGCCTATCAAGGAGAGCTTGTAAAAGCCCAAAGAATTTTAAACGGAATAGATCGGGATCTAAAAAACAAAAAATGTATCGGTATTGGGGAAGTTGGTCTCCGACACTTCAACAAAAGGAAAGACGGCTCCCAACATGTGGTAGAAATGGATCTTGACCACCAACTTATTCACCAAGCTTTATC